>JAFABT010000028.1 GCA_023425905.1 Actinomycetes bacterium
GCGTTGCCGAACAGCCCGAGGCCCGCGCCGAGCGCTCCGGGGTCCGACCTGCGCTCGTGGACGGTGACCTCGTGGCCGTGGCGTGCGAGCCCGACGGCGGTGGCGAGCCCGCCGACCCCTGCCCCGATGACCGTGACCCGCATCGACCGCTCCCGCCGTCCCGCGCTCTCGCGCAGCCTCTACGCCTGTAGTGCCTCGACGAATGTAGAGCACGCGCCCTCGGTGCGGCAAGATGGCGACGTGGACCGACGCACCGCCATCGCCGACGCGGGCATCACGCTCGTCGCGACCGCGGGCGTCCGCGCCCTCACCCATCGAGCCGTCGACGCCCAGGCCGGCCTGCCGTCCGGGTCGACGTCGTACTACGCGCGCACGCGGCGCGAGCTCGTCGACCTGCTCGTCCACCGCCTCTCCGCCCGCACCCTCGACGACGTCCGCGACGTGACCCCGCCGACCGACCTCAGCGCTCCCGTCGTCGCCGATGCCCTTGCCGGCCTCCTCGACACCCTCGCGCTGCGTCCCGACGAGCACCGCGCTCGCTTCGCGCTCCTCCTCGAGCTCGCCGACGACGAGGCCGGCCGGGCGCTGCTCACGACCGACGCCCCTGTCCGCGCCGTTCTGCTTGCCCAGTCCCGAGGACTCATGATCGCGCTGGGCGTCGTCGACCCCGACGCCCGTGCGGCCGACCTCGTCGCTCTCGTCGACGCCCTCCTGTGGAACCGGGTCTCCGGAGCGCCGGCGATCGACACGCGCGCCGTGTTCGAGGCCTACGTCCGCGGGCTCTGCCCTGCCTGACCTGGGGCGGCGAGGGGCGGCCCGGGTGATCCGAGCGCCTTGAGGCCGATGACGCACGCGAGCAGCAGGGCCAGCAGCGCGGTGCGCCGCACATCGACGGGTTCAGCGCGGCTCAGCATCGCCACGCGGCAGTGAGCGTCGCACCGACGCCGACCCAGACCGCGTACGCCGTCCCGGTGGGAAGCGTGCGCATCGCCCATGCCAGACCCGCGAGGCTGAGGACGGCCGGTCACCAGCCCTCTCTGCCGAGCGTAACAAGACACGACGGAGCCCCCGGTCGACGAGTCGTCCGGGGGCGCCAACGAGGGTTGTGCTCAGGAGTGCGGGTTGTACCCCACGAGCAGGCCGTGCTTGACCGCGTGCTTGCCCAGGACGTCCTGGTCGATGCGCACGGTGTGGATCTCCGACTTCTTCTTCCCCGTCTTCGCGTCGACGTAGGTGAACTTCACGCGGCTCTTCGAGAGCACCTGGTACGTGCCCTTCTTCGTGGGCCGCGAGATCGAGACGAAGGTCTGGTACGGCGGGATCCCGCTCGAGTGGATGGCCTCGTAGGTCCAGCTGAACTTCTTGCCCTTGGTGAGCGTGAGGTGCTGCCACCACGTCGAGCACGTGAAGCTGCTCTCGCACCCGGTGTAGTCGTAGTAGCTGAGCTTCGCGCTGTAGCGAGCGCCCTTCTTCACGTCCTTGACCGGTGTGTAGCGGAGCTTCTTGTAGATGACGCGCTCGGAGTTCACCTTGCCCGTGGACTTCCCGATCTTGAACGTGCCCTTCTTCGCGTTGAAGGTGTAGCGCTTGCACTGCTTGATCTTCGAGGAGCACTTCGGGGTGCCCTTGGACGGGATGCCGACGTACACCCAGCGCTTGTCGACGAAGGTGAGTCCCTTGACGTTCCACCCCGACAGCGGGCGGGTCACCGTGCCCCAGTACGAGCGGCCCGCGAGACTCTTGAGCTTGGACGGGTTCGGCCGGTAGCCCACCTTCGTCTTCGCCGACGCATTCCAACCGCCGCGCGAGCTCACCTTGAGCGAGACCGCCCGCGTCGACTTGCCGGTGAGCTTGATCTTCACCTTGGCGGTCTTGCGGGCGCCTGGCTTGATCGTGCCGAGCTTGATCGTCTTTGCCTTGAACTTTGACTTCTTCGCGGAGACCCGCAGCGTCGTGCTCGACGCGGTCGCGTCGCCCTCGTTGCGGACGACGACGACGATCGTGTTCCACTTCTTCGGGTAGGCCGCGTGCAGGGCCGACGTCGACACGTCGAACTGCGGCGCCTTCTGATACTCGGCCCGGAAGTCGAACGCGCCCGAGTGCATGAGCTGCACGGAGTCTGCAGGGTTCGCCGGCGCGGAGTCGATGTACGCGAAGGTGCAGTCGTAGCCCGTGTTCGTCGATGCGCCGCCCGTGACGGTCACGGTGAGGAACCGCCCGGACAGGGACCGCCGTGCCGTTCCGGCCGACGTCTTGTCCTTGAGGTAGAGGGCGGTGGCCTCGGTCGCGGACGCGCTGTGGCTGAGCGCGCCGATGACGACACCCTGACCGCTCGCGACGCAACTGTCCTCCGCCGCGTCCCACATGCCGAGGTAGACCCACGCGACGCTGTTCTCCGCGGCCGTCGGTGCGGCGTCGAAGTCGACGGACACGGTGATCTTCTTCGCCGGGAGGTCCTGCGTGACCTTGACGTAGTTCGCCTCCTGGCCCGGCGCCACGGGGACGTCCCACGACGACTGGTACATCGAGAGGCTCGCGGTGCGCTTGAGGAGCGCGGGCTTCTTCGCGGCCGAGGCCGTGCCGTCGGAGCGCACGGTCGGTGTCGTGTCGACCTCGTCGACGAGCGGCACGGAGCCGTCGGGGATCGCGGGCAGGCGTTCGTGCGATCCCCGGCCGGGATCCGGTGCGGGGACGGCGGTCGCGCTCGTGCTCGCCGTCGCGGAACCGACCGCGGCGGGTGCGGCGCTCGACGCGGGCGCGAGGGCGGCGGTGAGGACGAGCGCAAGGGCGGCGAGCGTCGTCGGCGCCCCTCGCCGGGACCATGCACCCCCTCTGGCGGGACGGGTGGGCTGGGCGGCTCGGTGCGACATGGAACGCTCTCTCGGTCCGGCGAGGGTGGAAGAAACCACACCATACGGACTTTCCCCGCTTTGTGCCGTCCCGTTCCGGGTGAATCAGGGGCGGCCTTCGGGCGCCGTTCCCGGTGCGGCCGCCTCCACCTGCGCAGCCCCGTCTGCGGGTGCCGGGGCGGGTGTCGGCGCTGGTGCCTGCGCGGGCGGGGGCGGCGCCGGCCTGGCCGCCCGACGGCGCCGCCGACGGACGACGGGCAGCACGATCGCGAGC
>JAFABT010000049.1 GCA_023425905.1 Actinomycetes bacterium
CCGAGCGCGGCGCCGCGGCCGAGGCGACGACGGCGGGCGACGCCGCGGGCATCGGCGAGGAGCTGCTCGCGCGGCTCGCCCAGCACCCCGAGGACGACATCGCCGTCGTCGTCGCCCGGGTCCCCGACCCGGAGACGGATGACGACGAGGGCGCGGAGAGCCCGCGCCGCCGACGCTGGCTGCTGCCGAGCGGGCCGACGTCGATCGGCCGGGCGCGCCACGCGGTCGCCCGGACCGCGCGGACGTGGGGCATCCCGACGGTGCAGGACGCTGAGCTCGTCGTCTCCGAGCTCGTCGCGAATGCGGTCATGCACGGCTGGGGGCACGTGTCGCTGCGGCTGCTCGACACGGGCGACGGCCTGCGCATCGAGGTCGAGGACGCCAACCCCGCCCCGCCGGTCGCGACCGAGGGACACCCGGGCCGGGTCGGCGGCTTCGGCATGCAGATCGTCGACCGTCTCGCCGACTGGGGCTGGCGGCCGACGTCGACGGGCAAGCTCGTCTGGGCCAAGGTGCGGGCGGACCGTGTCGACCGGGTCGAGGTCGGGCCGGACGTGTCGATCGACGACTGGCCGACGCAGGACCTCCGCTCGTTCGACCGCACCGACCCGGGCACGGCGCAGGAGCGTCCCGAGGGCGGTTCCGAGGACCACCCGGCCACGCCCCCGGAGTGACTCCGGTAGCCTTGCGTGGGACAGGTGCTGCCGCCTGACCCCGCGTGCGGGCGCGATCTGCGCCCCGGGCACGTCGTGCGGACGACAGGCAGATCAAGGGCGTGACAAGCGATGCCAGCAGTCGTGGTCGTCGGTGGTCAGTGGGGCGACGAGGGCAAGGGCAAGGCGACCGACCAGCTCGGTGCGCAGATCGACTACGTGGTGAAGTTCAACGGCGGCAACAACGCCGGCCACACGGTCGTCATCGACGGAGAGAAGTACGCGCTCCACCTGCTGCCGTCGGGGATCCTCTCCCCGGGCGTCGTCCCCGTCATCGGCAACGGGGTCGTCGTCGACCTCGAGGTGCTGTTCCAGGAGATCGACGCGATCGAGGCGCGCGGCGTCGACGCGTCCCGCCTCCTCGTCTCCTCGGCCGCGCACGTCATCGCCCCGTACCACCGCACGATCGACAAGGTCACCGAGCGCTTCCTCGGCAAGCGCAAGATCGGCACGACCGGCCGCGGCATCGGCCCGACGTACGCGGACAAGATCAACCGCGTCGGCATCCGCATCCAGGACCTCTTCGACGAGAAGATCCTCCGGCAGAAGGTCGAGGGCTCCCTCGACCAGAAGAACCACCTGCTGGTCAAGGTCTACAACCGCCGCGCGATCACGGTCGACGAGACGGTCGAGGAGCTGCTCGCCCACGCCGAGCGCCTGCGCCCGTACGTCGCGGACACCGCGCTCGTGCTCAACGAGGCGCTCGACGCTGGTAAGACGGTCGTCTTCGAGGCCGGCCAGGCGGTCATGCTCGACGTCGACCACGGCACGTACCCCTTCGTCACGTCGTCGTCAGCGACCGCAGGCGGCGCGTGCACCGGCTCGGGCGTCGGACCGACGCGCATCGACCGCGTCGTCGGCGTCATCAAGGCCTATGCGACGCGCGTCGGCGAGGGCCCGTTCCCCACCGAGCTCGAGGACGAGTGGGGCGACCTGCTCCGCACGACGGGCGGCGAGTTCGGCACGACGACGGGCCGCCCGCGTCGCTGCGGCTGGTACGACGCCGTCGTCGCGCGCTACGCGTCGCGCGTCAACGGGCTCACGGACATCGTCCTCACGAAGCTCGACATCCTCACCGGGATCGAGCAGATCCCCGTGTGCGTCGCGTACGACGTCAACGGCGTCCGCCACGACGAGATGCCGTACGACCAGTCGGACTTCCACCACGCCACCCCCGTCTACGAGTACTTCGACGGCTGGACGGAGGACATCTCCGGGGCGCGGACCTTCACGGACCTTCCGGACGCCGCGCAGCGCTACGTCCTCGCGCTCGAGGCGATGTCCGGCGCCCGGATCTCCTCGATCGGCGTGGGCCCGGGGCGCGAGGCGACGATCATCCGCCACGAGCTGCTCGGCTGACAGGCAGGACGGACCACCGGCGCCCCCGTCGTGGGGGCGGGGGCGCCACGGGCGGGGGCTGGCTCGCTACTCTGCACCCGTGAAGATCCTCGTCGTCGGGTCCGGCGCCCGTGAGCACGCCCTCGTCCGCTCGTTCGCTCTCGACCACGACGCCGGGCAGGGCCCGCGCCACGAGATCCACGCAGCGCCCGGCAACCCCGGGATCGGCGCGCTCGCGACGCTGCACGACGTCGTCGCGACGGACCCGCGCGCGGTCGCCGCTCTCGCGCAGCAGCTGGGAGTCGACCTCGTCGTCGTCGGACCGGAGGCGCCGCTGGTCGCGGGGGTCGCGGACGAGGTGCGGGCCGCGGGCATCCCCGTCTTCGGGCCGTCGGCCCGGGCCGCGGCGCTCGAGGGCTCGAAGGCCTTCGCGAAGGAGGTCATGGCGGCCGCGAACGTTCCGACCGCGATGGCGCACGTGTGCACGACGCTCGACCAGGTCGCCGACGCGCTCGACGCGTTCGGCGCCCCGCACGTCGTCAAGGAGGACGGCCTCGCCGCGGGCAAGGGCGTCGTCGTCACCTCGGACCGCGCTGCGGCGCTCGACCACGCGGCCGCGTGCCTCGCGAAGGAGGGTGGCGCCGTCGTCGTCGAGGAGTTCCTCGACGGGCCCGAGGTGTCGCTGTTCTGCCTGAGCGACGGCCGCACCGTCGTGCCGCTCGCCCCCGCGCAGGACTTCAAGCGCGCGCTCGACGCGGACGAGGGGCCCAACACGGGCGGCATGGGTGCCTACTCGCCGCTTCCGTGGGCGCCGGCCGGCCTCGTCGAGGAGGTCCTCAGCCGCGTCGCGCAGCCGACGATCGACGAGATGGCGCACCGGGGCACGCCCTTCGTCGGGGTGCTCTACGTCGGGCTCGCGCTCACGTCGCGCGGCACGCGGGTCGTCGAGTTCAACGCGCGCTTCGGCGACCCCGAGACCCAGGTGGTCCTCGCGCGGCTCGCGACGCCGCTCGCCGACGTGCTGCTCGCCGCGGCGACGGGCGGGCTCGAGGACGTCGGACCGCTGCGATGGCACGACACCGCGGCGGTGACGGTCGTCGTCGCGTCGCACGGCTACCCGGGCGAGGTGCGTTCGGGCGACGAGATCACCGGGATCGAGGACGCCGAGCAGGTCGACGGCGCGCACGTCCTGCACGCCGGCACTGCCCTCGTCCCGGGAGGCGACGACGGGGCACCGCCCGTCCTCGTCTCCTCCGGGGGCCGAGTCCTCACCGTCGTCGGCACGGGGCCTGACCTCGCCGCCGCGCGCACGGCTGCCTATGCGGGTGTCGAGCGGATCTCGCTCGCCGGGTCGCACCACCGCACGGACATCGCTCGTGCCGCTGCTGAGGAGGTCGGGGCGTGAACGCTGGACTCGTGACCCCCGCGATCGAGCTCGAGGGCTGGACGCGCGTCTACTCGGGCAAGGTGCGTGACCTGTACGAGCCGGTCACGCCGCACCCCGCCGGCGACGTCGTCCTCGTCGTCGCGAGCGACCGCGTGAGCGCCTTCGACCACGTGCTGTCGCCCGGCATCCCGGACAAGGGCATCGTCCTCACCCAGCTCAGCCTGTGGTGGTTCGAGCAGCTCGCAGACCTCGTGCCGAACCACGTCGTCTCGACCGACGTGCCCGAGGCCGTCGCGGGCCGGGCGATGATCTGCCGTCGCCTCGACATGATCCCGGTCGAGTGCGTCGTCCGGGGGTACCTCACCGGGTCCGGACTCGTCGAGTACCTCGCAGGTGGCGAGGTGTGCGGCGTTCCGCTGCCCGCAGGTCTCGTGGACGGCTCGCGCCTTCCCGAACCCGTGTTCACCCCCGCGGCCAAGGCGGAGCTCGGCGAGCACGACGAGAACATCACGTTCGACGGGGTCGTCGAGCGGGTCGGGGAGGACGACGCCCGTGCGCTGCGCGACCTCACCCTCGCGGTGTACGCCCGTGCGGAGCGCATCGCCCGGGAGCGTGGCGTCATCCTCGCGGACACGAAGTTCGAGTTCGGGCGCGCGGTGGACGGTCCCCTCGCGGGGCAGCTCGTCCTCGGCGACGAGGTCCTCACCCCCGACTCCTCGCGGTTCTGGCCCGCGGACCTGTGGCAGCCCGGACGCTCCCAGGCGAGCTTCGACAAGCAGGACCTCCGCGACTGGCTCGTGTCGCCCGCCTCAGGCTGGGACCGGGCCGGGGACGCGCGGCCGCCGGAGCTGCCGACGTGCGTCGTCGCGCGGACGCGGGCACGCTACCTCGAGGCGTTCGAGCGGCTCACCGGGCGTCCGCTGCGCCTGCCGTAGGGGGTCGGCCGCGGGCGCCGGGTCCATGGCCCGGCCCCGTGACGCCGAGGGTGTGACGCAGGCCACGGATCGCAGGCTGGGCACCGGGTGGTTCGACTTAGGTTAGGCATGCTTTACTGCGGTCCGCAGCGCCTGCTGCCCCGTCGCCCTCAGGAGCCCGCCATGCTTGCGAACTACCTCATCGGCCTCCGTGAAGGTCTCGAGGCGGCCCTCGTCGTGAGCATCCTCATCGCCTACCTCGTCAAGACGTCACGCCGCGACCTGCTGCCCGCGCTCTGGGCCGGCGTCGCTCTCGCCGTGACCGTGTCGGCCGGGTTCGGTGCCCTGCTCACCTTCGGGCCGCAGGGGCTGTCCTTCCAGGCGCAGGAGATCATCGGAGGCAGCCTGTCGATCCTCGCGGTCGGACTCGTCACCTGGATGATCTTCTGGATGGCGCGCACCGCGCGTCACCTCAAGGCCGATCTCCACGGCAAGCTCGACGACGCGGTCGCGGGCCGCCCG
>JAFABT010000067.1 GCA_023425905.1 Actinomycetes bacterium
ACGTGACGTCGTCGGACCTGTCCCCCCTTCCTGCCACAGCCCGCCCGCCCGCTGGCCCGAGCGGTCCGGGTGGCCCAGGCCTGTCACCGTCGCGCGCGAACGACTTCATGCAGTGCTCGCTGCTCTACCGGTTCCGCGTCGTCGACCGGCTCCCCGAGCCGCCGAGCACCGCCGCGGTCAAGGGCACGCTCGTCCACGCCGTTCTCGAGCACCTGTACGACGTCCCGCAGGGCGAGCGCACCCTCGAGGTCGCGACCCGGATGCTCCCCGAACGCTGGACCATGCTGCGCGAGGCGGACCCACAGCTCGAGTCGATGTTCTCCACGCGCGAGGAGGTCGACACCTGGCTCGCCCAGGCGGAGGCCTTGCTCGGCACGTACTTCACCCTCGAGGACCCGAACCGACTCGCGCCCGCAGAGCGCGAGCTCCGGCTCGAGGCACGTCTCGCCGGCGGGCCGCTGCTGCGAGGAGTCGTCGACCGGCTCGACGTCTCCCCGGGCGGGCTCGTGCGCGTCGTCGACTACAAGACCGGCAAGTCACCCAGGCGCGGCTACGAGGGCACAGCGTTCTTCCAGATGCGGTTCTACGCCTTCTTGCTGTGGCTCGCGCGCGGCGAGCTGCCCGCGATGCTGCAGCTCGTCTATCTCGGTGACGCGCAGGTCGTGCGGCACGAGCCGACGGCCGCGGAGATGACGACGCTCGAGGCGAGGGTGCGCTCGTTGTGGTCCTCGATCGAGCGTGCGGCGGCGGAAGACCGGTGGGAGCCGAGGCGCAGCGCGCTGTGCGGCTGGTGCTCGTTCCAGGCGTTGTGCCCGGCGTTCGGCGGTACCCCACCACCCGTGCCGGAGGGTGCGGTCGAGCGGGCCGTCGGGATCTCCCCGACCGGCTGACCCAGGCCGCTCAGCCGTGCGCAGCGATGCCGGGCGTCACATCGCCGCGGGTGACGTCCGCCGCGATCGTCTCGCCACGGGCGACGGCCCCGAGATCGTCCACGCTGAGACCATCGAGGCTGAGCACGCACGGCACCCCGAGCGTCCGGGCCTTGTCGACGATCGGGGTGAAGGCCTGCACCGCGAGCACGCGCGCACCCGCCGACAGCCCGGCGGTGAGGCCCGCAGGCGAGTCCTCGACGACGAGGCACCGCGTGACGTCGACCCCGAGCCGATCGGCCGCGAGCAGGTAGGGCATCGGGTGCGGCTTGGGATGGGCGACGTCGTCCGAGCAGACGACGGCGTCGAACATGCCCGCCTCACGCGCGAAGGGATGGGCCAGCACGCCTGCGGAGGACGTGACGAGCGCGCACGGGATGCCCGCGGCGACGACGGCGGCGAGCAGCGCATGCGCACCGGGCTGCCACGGCACCTCGCGTGCGACCGCGGCCCGCACGTGGTCCTGGAGACGCTCCGCGATCTCTGCTGCGCTGAGATCGACCCCCCTCGCCTGGAGGGCCGCCGTCGTGACCGCCATGGGGTTGCCGACGAGCGCCATGCCGTCCTCGACCGTCCACGTGCCGCCGAAGCTCGCCACGAGCTCGTGCTCGGCGACGCTCCAGTGCGGCTCGGTGTCGATGAGCGTGCCGTCCATGTCCCACAGGACGGCGACGGGTGGCTGCGGACGGACGGGGGCGGGCGCGGTCACCCACGGATCATAGGTCGCCTCGCCACGAGGCTCGAGCGCCGTACGCCTAGGCTGATCCCGTGAGCAAGCACGCCGAAGACCCGACACCCACGACCGACGACCTCAGGCCGGACACCGTCGTGCTCGCGGCCTTCGAGGGGTGGAACGACGCCGGCAGCGCCGCGAGCCACGCGCTCGAGCACCTCGCAGACCAGTGGGACGCCGAGCCCGTGGACGACCTCGACCCGGAGGAGTACCACGACTTCCAGGTCAACCGCCCCGTCGTGACCACGGCGCCCGACGGCACGCGCGAGCTCACGTGGCCGACGACGCAGATCGCCCTCGCGCACACCCCCGGCCTCGACCGGTCGGTCGTCCTCGTCCACGGGATCGAGCCGTCCTTCCGGTGGCGCAGGTACTGCGCGGAGATCCTCGACGTCGCCGCCGAGCTCGGTGCACGCACCCTCATCACCCTGGGTGCGTTGCTCGCGGACGTCCCCCACACCCGTCCCATCCCGGTGACGACGTCGTCGGACTCGCCGCGCGTGCGGGAGCGGCTCCTCATCGAGGCGTCCACGTACGAGGGTCCGACGGGCATCGTCGGGGTGCTGCAGCACGAGGCCGCGCAGCGCGGCATCGAGGTCGTCTCGCTGTGGGCGGCCGTGCCGCACTACGTCGCCCACCCGCCGTCGCCGAAGGCGACCCTCGCCCTGCTCGACCGACTCGAGGGGCTCCTCGGGGAGACGATCGAGCTCGGGGACCTCCCGGAGGAGGCTCTCGCGTGGCAACGCGGGGTCGACAAGGTCTCGGAGGACGACGCCGAGGTCGCCGAGTACGTCACCCAGCTCGAAGAGGCCAAGGACACCGCCGACCTGCCCGAGGCGAGCGGCGAGGCGATCGCGCAGGAGTTCGAGCGCTACCTGCGCCGCCGCGACAAGGGCGACCCCGGCCGAGGCGAGTCCGGCGGGCGCGGGCCGTCCTGAGCCGCGAGGGGCGGGGACGGCGCGCGGCGAGAGGTCAGAGCCGGACGCCGAGCAGCGCGTTGACCGCGCGCGCCACGAGACCGGGGGCGGCGTGCACGGCAGGATCGGCGGGATCCCAGCCGTCGGCCGCACCCTCGATCGACCTGCGGCACCACTC
>JAFABT010000092.1 GCA_023425905.1 Actinomycetes bacterium
TCCTCGGGGTCGCGCTCGGGGTCGTGGGCCTCGTCCAAGGCTCGCAGGCCATCACCACCGTGACGGACGCGGCGAGCGGCTCGTCCGACGGGACGATCGCCGTCACAGCCGTTCCCGGGTCCCTCACGCTCGACCTCGAGGCGGGCTCGACCTACGGCCTCCTCCTCGTGCGCGACGGAGCCGCGCCGGAGCTGCCCGTCATCGAGCCCGAGCACCTGCTCATCACGGTGACCGCACCCGACGGGACCGAGCTCCCGAACGTCCCCGGAGGTGACGCGGTCGCCGCCGAGGGCCTGGTGGACGCGACCGTCATCGGCCGGTACACCGCCGCGACGTCCGGGGTGCACACCGTGGACGTCTCGCTCGACGCGAGCGTCATCGATCCGTCGGGGGCTGGCCCCGTGCGGGCCGACACAACGGTCATCCTCGGCCCCGACACGCTCGGCGCCGACCTCGTCCGCGCTCTGCTCTGGCTCGTCCTCGGACCGCTCGTCGGCTTCGGTGCCGCCGGAGTCGGCTTCTTCATGGGCGCGGGCGGCGCGATCTGGTGGGGCATCCGCGCCCAGGCGCGACGGGCGCAGCGGGCGCGCACGCTCCCTGCCTGAGCGACCTACGTGGTCGGCCCGTCCTCGCGGAGGACGACGGTCGTCCCGTCCCAGCCCCGCACGAGCAGCGGACGAAGCAGATCGACGAGCGCCGCGGGGAAGACCTCGACGTCGACGGCTGCGAGGTCGTCGAGGGCGAACCAGCGCAACTCGTCGATGACGTCGCGTTCGAGGTCCGTCCACCCCGACGTGCTCAGCGACGCGTCGGCCTGCTCGCCCGTGAGGCGCGCGAGGAAGAGGTCCTCCTCCTGGCGGCAGTGCTCTGCGACGAAGTCGAACACCGCACTCCTGCGGAGCACCGGTCCCACGAGCGACTCCACGTCGATCTCGATCCCGGTCTCCTCGCGGACCTCACGCACGGCAGCCTCGTGCGGCGACTCGCCCTCGTCGATGCCACCGCCGACCGTGAACCACCAGGAGCGTTCCGGGAGGTCGGCGTCGTGCCCGCGGACGAGAAGGACGCGGTCGTCGGGCGCGACAAGGACGACGCGCGCGGCACGTCGGGACAGCACCCCGTCCGGGCCGCGCACCCAGCCCGGGCCCAGTCGGTGCCCGGGCCCGTCGGCGATCGTCACGCGCGTGACGGGAGCGTCACCAACCACGCTCCGCGAGACGGTGCGGAGCGGGCAGGTCGGCGACGTTGATGCCGACGATCGCCTCCCCGAGCCCGCGCGACACCTGCGCGATGACGTCCGGGTCGTCGTAGAACGTCGTCGCCTTGACGATCGCGGCGGCCCGCGCGACAGGGTTGCCCGACTTGAAGATGCCCGAGCCGACGAACACGCCGTCCGCGCCGAGCTGCATCATCATCGCGGCGTCAGCGGGCGTCGCGACGCCGCCGGCCGTGAAGAGGACGACCGGGAGCTTGCCCGTCGAGGCGACCTCGGCGACGAGCTCGTACGGCGCCTGCAGCTCCTTGGCCGCGACGTACAGCTCGTCCTTGCTCATGGCGCCGAGCGCAGCGATCTCCGAGCGGATCTTGCGGATGTGCTTGGTGGCCTCCGAGACATCGCCCGTACCCGCCTCGCCCTTCGAGCGGATCATCGCGGCGCCCTCGGTGAGGCGACGCAGCGCCTCTCCGAGGTTCGTCGCGCCGCAGACGAACGGCACGTCGTAGCCCCACTTGTCGATGTGGTTGACGTAGTCGGCGGGGCTCAGGACCTCGGACTCGTCGATGTAGTCGACGCCGAGCGCCTGGAGCACCTGCGCCTCGACGAAGTGGCCGATCCGTGCCTTCGCCATGACGGGGATCGAGACGGCCTCGATGATCCCGTCGATCATGTCGGGGTCGCTCATCCGGGACACGCCGCCCTGGGCACGGATGTCTGCGGGGACGCGCTCGAGCGCCATGACGGCCACCGCACCGGCGTCCTCGGCGATCTTCGCCTGGTCGGGGGTGACGACGTCCATGATGACGCCGCCCTTGAGCATCTCCGCCATGCCGCGCTTGACGCGGGCGGTGGCGACGTTCTGCTCAGGCGCATCGTTCGTTGACACTGGGGACCTCACTCGTCGCAGGGGTTGTCGTCAGGGGTTCGCCGCAGGAAAGCCGCGCGTGGCACGGCACAGTCGGAGCGGCAAGCATAGTGCGCCGGCACCGTTGCCCGACCAGCGCTTTCCATGCTGAGACGGGCCGTCAGCCCGGGCTCGCGCCCGGCCGGCCGAGGGCCTCGGGCCAGCCGTCGTCGAGGTCGACCGTCGCCGGCCACGCCGCGTGGCCCGCGAGGTGCAGGGCACGCACGACGGCCTTGCGACGCTGCCGCTGCGTCTGCGCGGCGGCCTCGTTGTGGAAGCGGCGGGCGAGCTGGCTGCGGTACCAGGCCGTGCTCAGCTCCTCGAGCTGGCGAGCCCCCAGCTCGCTGCTCCGCAGCTCCGCGACCTCGTCGACGTCGTCGAGCGCGGCTCGCAGCGTGAGGCTCAGCTCGCTCTCCGCCTGCGCCCGGTCGATCCCCGGCTCGTCCCACCTCGGAACTGCAAGCGCCGTGAACGCGGCCTCCCCGACGAGCACAGAGCTCACCGGGTCGAGCACGCCCGACGACGCGAGCCTCGCGGCAGCCGTGGCTCGCCGCGTGAGCTCGGACTCGAGGGTCATCCGCGTCGCCGCGAGCTTGCGGTGCAAGCGGTCCAGCCTGCTGGCACGACGCCACACCCACAGCAGCCCGAGAGCGACTCCGACGAGTATGACGAGCGCGATCTCGGTCCCGGTCACCACTCACCCCGCGGGGTCTCGGCGCCCTCGGCACGATCGCGGCCACGCTCGGCCCGCTCACCACGCTCGAGGTGGAGCAACCTGCCGAGCGGACCCCTCGCCGCCGCAGGATCCTCCCGGACGAGCCGCCGCTCCTGCCCCACGACCATGTCGTAGACCGTGAGCACCTGCGCCGTGACGGTCGACCAGTCGAAACGCGGCAGCACGCTCCGCGCGGCCTCGGCCGCGGACGCCCGCTCCTGCGGGTCCCCGAGCACCCGGACGAGGACGCGACCGAGATCCTCGGCGTCTCCCGTGCGGAAGAGCGCGCCCGCCCTGCCCTCGTCGAGGACGCGGCGGAACGCCCCGAGGTCCGACGCGACGACCATCGCGCCCGCGCTCATCGCCTCCACGAGGACGATGCCGAACGACTCCCCGCCGGTCTGCGGGGCGACGTAGACGTCGACCGAGCTGAGCAGCGCCGCCTTGTCCGCGTCCGAGACCCCGCCGAGGAACTCGACCTGGTCCGCCGCGTCGCCGATGAGCGCGCGTGCATCCTCCGGACCCCAGTCGCCACGCCCTGCGACGAGGAACCTCGCCCCCGGGTAGCGACGTAGCACGGCCGGCACAGCACCGATGAGGACCGGGAGGCCCTTGCGCGGTTCGTCGAGCCTGCCGAGGAACGCGATCGTCGGCGCCGCGGGCGTCCCCGTCCAGCGCTCGTCCGGGCGTGCCGCGGCGAACTGCTCGGTGAAGACGCCGTTCGGGATGACGACCGCATCTCCCCCGAGATGCTCGATCAGCGTGCGTCGGGCGTCCTCCGACACGGCGATCCGTGCCGAGATCTTCTCGAGCGACGTGCGGACCATCGGATAGGCGACCTGCATGGCACGCGAACGCACCTGCGAGGAGTGGAACGTCGCCACGATGGGACCCTCGGCGATCCACAGTGCGAGCATCCCCACGCTCGGCGTCACCGGCTCGTGGAGGTGGAGGACGTCGAACTCTCCCTCGCGCAGCCAGCGGCGCACCCGGGCCGCCGTGAGGGGGCCGAAGGTCATCCTGGCAACGGAGCCGTTGTAACGCACCGGCACTGATCGCCCCGCCGACGTGACGAAGTCCGGGACGTCGGTGCCGTCCTCGGCGGGCGCGATGACCGACACCTCGTGACCCAGCGCGATGAGCGCCTCCGCGAGGTCACGGACGTGGAACTGCACCCCGCCCGGCGCGTCGAAGGAGTACGGACAGACGATCCCGACCCTGAGGCTCACGCGGGTCCCTCCTCGCCTGCCTCGGCCCGCGTCCTCGCGTAGCGAGCGGGGTCGAGGTCGTCGATGAACACCTTCTGCAGCATGTGCCAGTCCTCCGGGTGCGCACGGATGCTCGCGCTGAGCGCGTCGACCCAGCGCTGGCTGAGCGCGGCGACCTGCTCACGCCGGGGAGCATCGGCGGCGGCGGGCTCGAGCGCCACCGGGGGGTGGAAGGTCATGACGACCCCCCACCCAGCACGCGCCCGACGGCGGCGCTCGCCCCGGAGTCGTTCGTAGTGCAGGGTCGTGGGCACGAGGGGCGCACCGGTCGCGAGCGCGAGGGCGGCCGGGCCGGCCGCGACCCTCGCTCGCGACCCCACGAGGTCGACCTCGACACCCGAGTGGGTGAGGTCACGGTCCGCGAGGAGCGGGATGATCCCCGTCCCTGTCCGCGCGACGCGGACGAGGTCGCGGAAGACGTCACGACCTTCGAGCGGGATGACCGTCATGCCGAGCCCTTCCCGGAAGGACATGAAGGACTCGAACAGCTCGGGCGGCTCGAGCTTCTCGGCGACGGTCGTCACCGGCCCGAGGAACAGGGTGACCCACGCCCCGGCGAGGTCCCAGTTGGCCTGGTGGCCGAGCCCGAGGACGACGGCCCGTCCCTCGGAGATCGCGGGCTCGAGGTGCTCGGCGTTGACGAGGCGCCCCCGCGCACGCACCTGCTCCGGCGAGAGCCGTGACAGCTCGAGCGTCTCGGCGTAGTAGCGCATGTACGACCTCATGCCGCGCAGGGCGAGCCGCCGCACGGACCCGCGGGAGGCCGCCGGCCGCACCCGCGCGAGGTTCACCTCGAGCTGACGCACACCGCCCGCCCGGCCGACCCAGGCACCGACGGCCACGACGTCGAAGAGCGCTCGCAGCACGCCCGCCGGCACGTGCCGGGACCACCGCGTCACGGCGACGAGCAGCGAGCCGTTCATCGGCCGAGTGCCTGCCGCCGAACGGTCACGACTCGCTGCACGACCGTGATCGCGCTCGCGACCGCGAGCAGGGCGAGGACCACGGTGAGGACCTCGCGCGGGGCTCCCATTCCTACGACACCGGTCGCGGTGAGGGCGAGGACGAGCCGATCGGCGCGCTCGGCGATCCCGACGCTCGCCGTCATGCCGAGGCCCTCGGCGCGCGCCCGCGCGTACGGCACGACCGACCCGAGGACGAGGCACGCGAGAGCGAGGAGCGCCGTGAGGTCGTCGTCGCCGCGACCGAAGAACCACACGACGAGACCAGCGAAGATCGCGCCGTCGGCGACGCGGTCAAGCGTCGAGTCGAGGAAGGCACCCCAGTCGCTCGACCGGCCCGATCGACGCGCCATCGTCCCGTCGAGGGCGTCGGTGAGCGCGAACATGGCGATGACGAGCGTGCCGACGAGGAGGTGTCCTGTCGGGTAGGCCCAGAGCGCCGTGACGACGACGACGAACGTCCCCGTCACCGTGACGGCGTCCGGAGACACGCCGCGTCGCAGCAGGACGTCGGCGAGCGGGGTCATCACGCGGGTCATGCCCGCGCGCAGGCGACTCAGCACAGGTTGGTCATCCTTCGTCGATCGGGGCCGCGGGCCACGCCGCGGCGAGACGTGCCCGTGTGTCGGCGAGCAGCTCGGGAAGCGCCTTGGTCTGGGCGATGATCGGCAGGAAGTTGGCGTCCCCGCCCCATCGCGGCACGACGTGCTGGTGCAGGTGCGGGGCGATCCCGGCTCCGGCGACGACGCCCTGGTTCATCCCCAGGTTGAACCCGTCCGGCCGGTAGACGGACCGGGTGACGGTCATCGCCGTGCGGGTGAGGGCGGCGACCTCCCCGACCTCTTCCTCGGTGAGCTCCGTGTAGTCGGCGACGTGCCGGTAGGGGCACACGAGGAGATGGCCGGAGTTGTACGGGAAGAGGTTGAGGACGACGTAGGCGGTCACCCCGCGCGCGACGACGAGCCCGTCGGCGTCCGCGAGGCCTGGGATGCGGCAGAACGGACAGGCGTTGCCACCGTCGTCCGCGTGATGCGGCTTGGCGTCGCCCGCGACGTAGGCCATGCGGTGAGGAGTCCACAAGCGGCCGAAGCCGTCGCGGACGCCAGCGAAGGCCCCCGCCCCCTCGGCAGCAAGACCTGCGCCCTCGGCAACAGGACCCGCGCCCTCGGCAGCGGGACCCGCGCCCTCGGCAGCGGGACCCGCGTTCTCGGCAGCGGGACCCGCGTTCTCGGGGGGCGTGGGCATGTCAGGCCTGGGCGCGGGAGGCGACGGCCTCGACGATGCGCGCGATCGCGTCGTCGACCGGCACACCGTTCTCCTGCGAACCGTCCCGGAAGCGGAACGAGACCGCCCCTGCCTCGGCGTCCTCGCCACCCGCGATGAGGACGAACGGCGGCTTGTGCGTGGACGCCGTCCGGATCTTCTTGCCGAAGCGGTCGTCCGACAGGTCGAGCTCGGCACGGATGCCCTGAGCCCGCAGCCGGGCGACGACGTCCGCGAGGTAGTCGTTGAACGGCTCCGCGACCGGGACCGCGATGACCTGGACGGGAGCGAGCCACGCCGGGAACGCACCGGCGTAGTGCTCCGTGAGCACACCGAAGAACCGCTCGATGGAACCGAAGAGCGCGCGGTGGATCATCACGGGGCGCTGGCGCGTGCCGTCGGCCGCCGTGTACTCGAGCTCGAAGCGCTCCGGGAGGTTGAAGTCGAGCTGGATCGTCGACATCTGCCAGGTGCGGCCGATCGCGTCCTTCGCCTGGACCGAGATCTTCGGGCCGTAGAAGGCCGCGCCACCCGGGTCGGGAACGAGCTCGAGGCCCGAGTCCTCGGCGACCTCACGCAGCGTCTGCGTGGCCTCCTCCCAGATCTCCTCGGACCCGACCGACTTGTCCGGGTTGCGGGTCGACAGCTCGAGGTAGAAGTCGTCGAGGCCGTAGTCCTTGAGGAGGCCCAGGACGAAGGTGAGGGTCCGGGTGAGCTCCTCCTTCATCTGCTCACGCGTGCAGTAGATGTGCGCGTCGTCCTGGGTGAGGCCGCGCACGCGGGTGAGCCCGTGGATGACGCCCGACTTCTCGTAGCGGTAGACGGTGCCGAACTCGAACAGCCGCAGCGGCAGCTCACGGTAGGACCGGCCGCGCGAACCGAAGATGAGGTTGTGCATCGGGCAGTTCATCGGCTTGAGGTAGTAGTCCTGCCCGGGCTTGCGCACCGTGCCGTCCTCGTTGAGCTCCTCGTCGAGGTGCATCGCCGGGAACATGCCGTCCTTGTACCAGTCGAGGTGGCCTGAGACCTCGTAGAGCCGGCTCTTCGTGATGTGCGGCGTCTGGACGAAGGAGTAGCCCTCCTCGATGTGGCGCCGACGGGAGTACTCCTCCATCTCGGTGCGGATGATCCCGCCCTTGGGGTGGAACACCGGCAGCCCGGAGCCGAGCTCCTCAGGGAACGAGAAGAGGTCCATCTCCGCCCCGATGCGGCGGTGGTCGCGGCGCTCCGCCTCGGCGATCCGCTCAAGGTGCGCCTTGAGGTCGTCCTTGCT
>JAFABT010000128.1 GCA_023425905.1 Actinomycetes bacterium
CCTCGCAGCCGACCCCGCGGCGCGCCGAGTCCTCGCCCGCTACGACCGCGTCCTCGACCTCCACGACGCCCTCGGCGGCACCCACCCGCTGCGCTGGGCACCCCGCGGGCCCGACCTCCTCGTCCTCGGACACCTGCTGCGGTCCCTGTGGGACCTCGGCGGGGCCATCACGCTCGTCGCCGAACGCGGGGCGGACGGCGAGCCGTACGGCGGAGTCGGGCTGCATCGCGCCTTCGGGGGCAGCCGGCTCGTCCTGCTGCCCGCCGTGACACCCGCACCGGCAGGGACGGCATGAGCGACGTCCGCGACCCGTGGCCGGACACGATGCGGTGCCTCGCGGTCGTGCTCGTCGTCGTCGGGCACGCCCTCGCACCCGTCGTCGCCCGGTCCGGCTTCGCCGACGCGGTGAGCACAGGGACGTGGGCGCTGCGCCTGCCGCTGCTCGCCGCGCTCGCCGGGTACTTCTCCAGCGCCGAGCCGCCCACCCGACGCAGCGCGACCCGGCTGCTCCAGTCGGTCGGACTCGTCCTCGTCCTCTTCGACCTGCTGCAACGCGTGCAGATCTGGGCGCTGCACGGCGTCGTCGAGCTCGATCTCACGACGCCCGTCTTCGGCATGTGGTTCCTTCTCGCGTTGCTCATGTGGCGCATCGCGCTGCCCTACCTCGCCCAGCTGAGGGCCCTGCCCGCGCTCGCAGTCCTCGCCGCACTCGCCGTCGGCTTCGTGCCCACGATCGGCACGACCCTCTCGCTGAGCCGGACGATCGTGTTCTTCCCCTTCTTCCTGCTCGGGTGGGCCGCGCGGCGCCACGGCCTCCGCGAGCGCCTCGACACCCGGACGGCCCGCATCGGCGGCGCACTCGTCCTCCTCGGCACCGTGCCCGCGATGGCCGCCGGCTGGTCGACCGTCCCCATGCGGGTCTTCCAGGGCGACCGGCCCTACGCGGCAGACGTGCTCCTCACCGACCTCGGCTGGCGCGCTCTCGCCCTCGCTCTCGGCACCGCGACCGTGCTGGCCGTCATGGCGCTCGTGCCCCGCCGCCGCCTACCCTTCCTCACCGCCGCCGGGGCCGGGTCCATGACCGTCTACCTCCTCCACCAGCCGATCCACCGCGCCCTGGGAGACCTCGGGCTCTACCGCGCGATCGACGGACGCACCGACCTCCTCGCCCTCGTCCTCGGGGCGGTCGCCGTCGCACTCCTGCTCGCGACCCCACCCGTCCGCCGCGCGACCCGGTGGGCCGTCCAGCCCCGCGGCACCTGGCTCCTCACCCGCGACGCCGCCGCCGCGGTGCGCCCGGTCGCCGCATGACCGGCCACCTCGGGCCGTCCGCCGCCTGGGTCGAGTCCCCGCTCCAGCTCCTCGGGGCGATCGAGGCGCATGCCGCCGGGCTGCTCGGCCCCGACACCCTCGTCCAGCCCCGCCGCGACGTCGCCGGAATGCCCTCCGCCGTCGGGGTCGCGCGCGGCCTCCACCTGCCTCCGGGGCTCACGCTCGCACTGCCCGACGGGCCCGTCCCGCCCTCGACCGTGCCGCGACGCGGGTGGGCAGCCGGCGACATCTACTCGGGGCAGGTCCAGCGCGAGCTGCTCCGGCACCGTGCCACCCGGTCCAGCCGCCGCGCGCGGAACATCGTCCTGCTCGACGACGGCCTCGCGACCATGCGCGTCGCCGCCCAGCTCATCGCCCCTGCGCCGACCCCCCTCGTCCGCGACCGCTCACGCGCGTCGGGCGGCGGTGCCCGGTCTGCGCTCCAGGCCCCGCCCCGGGTGCTCCTCGGGTACGCCACCCGCGAGCACCTGCTCCGACTCGCCGGACGGGGCGAGCTCGTCCTCTTCACCGCGCTGCCACCCTCCGCAGACGTGCGCCGCCGCCTCGAAGCCCTCGGCGCGCGCGTCGTCACCCACCGCTTCCCGTGGCTCGGCTCCCAGCCCGTCACCGAACGCCCCCTCACCCGCACCGTCGTCGTCGGCTCCGCGCTCGCGGCCGACGGGCTCGTCGACGCCGGGGCCTACCAGCGCTGGGTCGAGCACCTCGCCGAGCACGACCGGCTCAGCTACTTCCCGCACCGGCGCGAGCGGCCCGACATGCTCGCGGCGCTCGCGGCCAACGACGCGATCCGCGTCGAGGTGAGCACCCTGCCGATCGAGATGCGCCTGCGTCACCTCACCCCGGGCCAGCGCGTCGTGTGCCTCCCTTCGACCGCGCTCGCGACGCTGCGCCTCGTCCTGCCCGACGGCGTGAGCCTCGAGGGCGTCCCCGTGCCGACGGCGTGGTGGACGTCCGCCGCGTCACCTCGGCTGCGGGCACGGCTCGCGGGGGTGCTCGACAGCGCTGCGCCCGCCAGCGCTCCTGCCCGTGCTTCTGTCCCTGCATCTGCCCCTGATGGAGTGCTCGCATGACCGCCCCCCGCGTCGTCGCCGTCGTCGACTCCGACTCCTACCTCAAATGGGGCGCCGCAACGCTCGCCGCACTCCCCGACCACTGGCGCACGGACCTCCTCGTCCTGCGCACCCCGCTGCTGCCCTCCCCCGCCCAGACCGCGGCCGCCCTCGCCGGCGTCGGCCGGCACGCCGCCCCGCTCGGGTCCCACCCGCAC
>JAFABT010000182.1 GCA_023425905.1 Actinomycetes bacterium
ACGCGACCGTGCTCTCCGCACGGACGGTGTCGCACCGGGAGCAGGCGCCACGCGCGACGCTGCTCCTCGACGACGGGCGGATCGCCACGGTGACGGGCAGGACGCTCCTCGGCCGCAACCCCGCGCCGCACCCCGGAGAGCAGGTCGTAGGCGTCGTCCGGGTCGCCGACCCCTTCCGCTCGGTGTCCAAGACCCACCTGACGATCGGCGTCGACGCCGACGGCCTCTGGGTCGAGGACCGCGGCTCGACGAACGGCACCGTCGTCACGCTCCCGCACGGGGAGCAGGTGCTGTGCGACGAGGGCCAGCACGTCCACGTGCCGGTGGGCGCGGCCGTGGCCTTCGGCGACCGCGCCTTCGAGGTCGTCCCGGGCTGACCCGAGTCGCCCGCGCGCGTGGGATGGCATGGGGAGTTCTCCCCATCGACGCCGCGCCGATCGCGCCATAGCGTCGCTCCGGCCGGAGTCCACGTCGCCCCCAACGGTGACCCCGCGGGATCGTGGGCTCCCGTCCGCACGGCCCGAACCCGGGCATGTCGGGCGGCGCGCACCTAGACTCGCCGCGGCGCGACGACTGACGACCGGTTCTCACCAGACGGAGGCAATGGCATGGGTGTCCTCGACGGCGTGCGCAGGCGCGGTCGGTCGCTCGGCTCCGCGGCGGTCCTCGCCGTCTTCGCGACGACCGTCGTCGCCCTCGCGCTCACGAACGACGGCCTCACGACGACGGACGTCGAGACGAATGACTCCGGGGTGTGGGTCACCCGCTCGCAGGACAACCTCGTCGGCCGCTTCAACGTCTCCGCGCGCGTCGTGGACGGCGCCGTGACGCTCGGCTCGGCGTCCTTCGACGTCCTGCAGCAGGGGTCGGACGTCGCGGTGCGTGACCTGGGCGCCGAGGCGATGAGCCTCGTCGACCCGGCCGGGCTCGAGCTGCGCGGCACCGCCGGACTCTCTGCGGAGGCCCAGCTCGGCCTCGGTGGCTCCGTCGTCGCCGTCCTCGACGCGGACCGCGGCGCGCTGTGGGTCATGCCGCACGCGGGCCTCGGCTCCTTCTCCGCGGACCAGGCCGAGCCGACCCTCGAAGGCCTCGTCGGCGGTGCCCTCGCGGTCGGCCTCGACGGGCTCGTCCACGTCGCCACCCCGGGCGGCCAGGTGACGACGCTCACGACCGACGCGAACGGCGCCCTCGTCGGCGAGCCCGAGGTGCGCACGCTCAAGGGCGTCGGCCCGCGCGACGTCCTCGCGGCGACGGCCGTCGGTGACGAGGCCGTCGTCCTCGACCGCACGACGGAGACCCTCCACCTGCCCGGTGGGCGTACCGTCGGCGTGACCGGCGCCGGTGCCGTCGTGCTCCAGCAGCCCGGACCTGAGGACGACGCGGTCGTCATGGCGGACGCGTCGAGGTTGTTCCGGCAGCCGCTGCGTGGCGGCAAGGCGACGTCCGTCGCTGCCGCGGCCGCGGGCACCCCGAGCGCCCCCGTCGTCGCGGCGGGCTGCTCCTACGGGGCGTGGGCAGAGTCCTGGGCCGTCGTCCGTGACTGCCCGGGCGACGGCGACGACCTCGCCCAGACCCTCACCGCCGGCGTCGGCCCGTCCCTGCGCTACCGCGTCAACCGCGACCACGTCGTGCTCAACGAGCTCGCGACCGGCTCCGTCTGGCTCGCCTCGGAGAACTTCGAGCTGTTCGACGACTGGACCGACGTCCTCCCGCAGGAGTCCGACAAGAAGGACCAGGCGGACTCGGTTCCCGACACGACGCGGGACGCGCTGCTCGACCGCGACAAGCCGAACCGCCCCCCGACAGCGGAGAGCGACTCCGTCGGTGTCCGTCCCGGGCGGGCGACGATCCTGCGCGTGCTCGACAACGACGCCGACCCGGACGGCGACGTCCTCGTCGCCTCGGTCCCCGAGCAGCGCACCGACCTCGGCACGGTCACCCCGGTCCACGGCGGAGCGGCGCTCCAGGTCGACGTCCCCGAGAAGGCGACGGGCGAGACGACGTTCCGCTACCGGGTCGAGGACGGCCGCGGCATGGACGACTCCGCGACCGTGCGGCTGCGCGTGCACCCCTGGACGGAGAACGCCGCCCCGGCCCGCGTGCGCGCCAAGGCCGTGCCGCTCGAGCTCGGCGGCACGACCGAGCTCCGGGTGCTCGAGGAGTGGCTCGACCCCGACGGCGACGACCTCGTCCTCACCGACGCCCGCGCCGGCTCCGGCGACTCCGTCCGGTTCCGGCCCGACGGTGCGGTCACCTTCCGCGACGCCGGGACGGACCCGGGCAAGAAGGCGCTGAGCATCACGGTCTCCGACGGCCAGGCCGAGACGAAGGCCGACGTCGTCATCGACGTCGCGCCCGAGGGGCAGCAGCCGCCCATCAGCCGGGTCGACCACGTGACGGGCCTCGTCGGGCAGCCCATCACCGTCGAACCGCTGCTCAACGACGTCGACCCCAACGGCGACGAGCTCCGCATCGCCCGCGTCGAGGAGCAGCCCCCCGCGAAGCTCGTCACCGACTTCGACGCTGGCACGGTGACCGTCACCTCCGACGTGCCTCGCGTGTACTACTTCACGTACCTCGTCACCGACGGTCCATCCTCCGTCCTCGGCCTCATCCGGGTCGACGTCGTCGAGCCCCCCGCCGAGGTCGCGCCCCCGGTCGCCGTCCGCGACACCGCGATGCTCCCCGCCGACGGGTCCGTCCTCGTCGATGTCCTCGCCAACGACGTCGACCCGGGCGGCGGCGTCCTCGTGCTGCAGCAGGTCGACGTCGACCCGGCGCTCGGGGTGAGCGCCGAGGTCATCGACCGGCACCTGCTGCGGCTCACCGCGATCCGCACCCTCGAGGGTCCCGTGACGCTGCGCTACACGGTCTCGAACGGCCACGCCTCCGCGGTCGGCGAGGTCCTCGTCGTCCCCGTGCCTGCACCGAGCGTCCTGCGGCCGCCGCGCGCCTCGGACGACGAGGCCGTCGTCCGGGTCGGTGACGTCGTGACGATCCCCGTGCTGAGCAACGACTCCCACCCCGACAACGCCGTCATCGCCCTGCGACCCGACCTCGTCGAGCAGCCCGACGCAGACGTCGGTCGCATCTTCACGACCGACGAGACCATCCGGTTCCACGCGGGCGACCAGGCGCGCACCGTCCACGCCGTCTACGAGGTCGAGGACCCGCAAGGCCAGGTCGACTCCGCCCAGGTGACGATCCACGTGCGCCCCGCCGACGCGGAGCGGAACGCCGCCCCCCGCCCGCGCGACCTCGAGGCGCGGGTCCTCGCCGGCCAGACCGTCCGCGTCATCGTGCCCACCGCCGGCACCGACCCGGACGGCGACCGCGTCACCGTGACCGGGCTCGACTCCGCCCCCTCGCAGGGGCGCGTGACGACCGGGCCCGGCTGGTTCGACTACGAGGCCGGCCCCACGGCCGCGGGCACCGACACCTTCACCTACCGCGTCGTCGACACCCTCGGCGCGGCGTCGGTCGCGACCGTGACCGTCGGGGTCGCACCGGCAGCTGAGGCCAACCGGGAGCCGCGTGCGGTCGACGACATCGTCTACGTGCGCCCCGGACGCGTCGTCGCCGTCCCCGTCCTCGTCAACGACGTCGACCCGGAGGGCGACCAGGTGCGCCTCGTCACCGACGGACTCGAGCTGCCCAAGGGCCTCGAGGCGCGGGTCGAGCTCGACCGCGTCGTCGTCACCGCGCCGGACGAGCCCGGCACCGTGACCCTCTACTACACGATCACCGACTCGCTCGGCGCCCGCGGCGTCGGGGCCCTCACGGTCGACGTCGACGGCGAGGCCCCGCTGCGCCGCCCGATGGCGGTGGACGACGCGGTCACGGTCGCCGACGTCGTCGGCAAGGACGTCATCGCCGTCCCCGTGCTCGACAACGACGACGACCCCGACGGCTTCGCCAAGGAGCTCACGGTGTCGCTTCCGGACGCCCCCGCGGCGGGGGACGCCGGAGACGGCCCGACGGCGAGCGTGACCCCGACGGGAGAGGTCAACGTGACCCTGCTGCCGTCGGCGCAGATCGTCCCGTACACGGTGACCGACCAGGACGGCCTCACCGCGACCGCCTTCGTCTTCGTCCCCGGCGTCCAGTCGCTGCCGCCCGAGCTCCGGCCCGGCGCGCCGGCGCTCACGGTCGTCTCGGGTGAGCTGCTCACGGTGGACATCGCCGAACACGTCGTCGTCTCCGACGGCCGCACCCCCCGGCTGAGCGAGGCCGGCAAGGTCGCCGCCGTGCGCGGCACGGGCGAGGCGGCGTCGGCCGGGACCGTGACCTACCGCTCCGACACCGGCTACTCCGGCCCGGCCGCGATCTCCTTCGAGGTCGCCGACGGTGACCAGGACGACCCGGGCACGCAGACGAGCGTCCTCACCGTGCCCATCACCGTGCTGCCCGTCCCGCACGTGAACTCCCCGCCCACAGCCTCGTCCGCGGCGCTCTCCGTCGAGGTCGGCACCGAGGCGACGCTCGACCTGTCGCCCTACGGCAAGGACCCGGACGACGGCGACACGCTCGCCTTCGCGCTCGCCGGCGCGGTCGGCAACGGGCTCACCGCGTCGATCGACGGCGCCCGGCTCACGGTCAAGGCTGCGACCGACGTCCCCAAGGGCACCCGCCAGACCGCCGCCTTCACCGTGACGGACTCCGAGGGCGAGTCTGCGTCGGGCCGCGTCGAGATCACCGTGACGGGATCGCGCAAGCCGCTCGCGACGACGAACCTCGACCGTGTCGAGGACGTTCACCAGGGCGAGACCGTGAGGGTCCCCGTCCTCGCGAACGACGCGAGCCCCTTCCCCGAGCCGCTCACCCTCGTCTCCGCCCGGCTCCAGACGGGAAGCGGCAGCGTGAAGGCCTCGGGCGACCAGGTCGAGATCACCCCGGCCGACGACTTCGTCGGCACCCTCACCGCGACGTACACCGTCCGCGACGCGACCAACGACTCCGAGCGCGACGTCGAGGGTCGAGTCGAGATCACCGTCCTCGGGCGGCCCGGCGAGCTCACCGTGCCGAGCGTCGTCGAAGTGCGCTCGAAGACCGTCGTCCTCTCGTGGGACCCGCCGATCTCGAACGGCTCCCCGATCACGGGCTACACCGTGACCGCGAACGACGGCCGGACCTTCGCGTGCAAGACGACGACGTGCACCCTCGACGGGCTGACGAACGACGTCGAGTACACCTTCGTCGTCGTCGCGAAGAACGACGTCGGCGAGTCCGACCCGTCGCCCGCCTCGGCCGTCGCGCGCCCCGACGAGCGCCCGGACGCCCCCGCCGCCCCGACGCTCGAGTTCGGGGACGCGTCCCTCACCGTGACCTGGACGAACCAGGCGTACACGGACCGCTCCGCGATCGAGACCGTGACCCTCGAGATCTCGCCCGCCCCGCCGTCGGGCGTCGTGCAGAAGACCGGCGTCACCGGGACGAGCCTCGTGTGGGACGGCCTGGCGAACGGCACCGAGTACCGGGTGCGCGTCCAGGCGGTCAACCGCGCGCCGGAGCCGTCGGACTTCAGCCCGTACTCCCTCGGAGAGGTGCCCGCGGGCGTCCCCGAGACCCCCGGTGCGCCGACCGCGTCCCGCGTCGACACCCCGCTCGGCGGCGAGATCGACGTGCGCTGGTCCGAGCCCGGCGGCAACGGCGACAAGGTCGCGTCCTACGAGCTCGACGTCCACTCGGGCGGCGCCGTCGTCCGCAGCCTCACCGGCATCACCGGGACGTCCCAGACGCTCACCGGGCTCGACGTCTCGACGCCCTACTCGGTGACCGTGCGCGCCCTCAACAAGGCGGGTCTGTCCCAGACGAGCGCCGCGTCCGCCGAGGTCGTCCCCTTCGGCAAGCCCGGGCCGGTCGGTCGGCCCCAGGCCTCGCTGCCCAAGGGCGCGACCGACCGACAGGCGCGGCTCACGTGGCCCGACGCCGAGGCGAACGGCTCGCCCGTCACCTACCGCGTCCGCGCGAACGGCACGGTCGTCGTCCGGGAGACCTCCGCGACGAGCGCGACCATCACCGGGCTGACGAACGGCCGGGCCTACACGTTCACGGTCGAGGCGATGAACGCGGGCGGGTCCTCCGGGGAGTCCTCGGCGTCGAACGAGGTCGTGCCCTACGGCGCGCCGCCCGTGCCGACCGTGAGCGCCGTCGGCAGCGCAGGCAACGTCGCGCTGCACTGGCGCACCGGTGGCACGAACGGCCGCCCCGTCCAGATCCAGATCAACATCAACGGCCGGGGCTGGGACAACGCCGCAGACTCGGGGACGCACAACGTCGCCGCGGGCTACTCCGAGACCCACTCGATCCAGGCACGTGCCGTGGACACCGAGGGCGGCATCTCGACGTCCGGGCGAGCCGAGGGCACGTCCGACGCGCCCCCGCCCACGCGGGTGTGGGTGTCGGCAGGGTCGAACACCTCGGGCGCGGGCTGCGCGAGCGGCTGCAAGTTCTTCGTCGCGAACTTCGAGAACTGGCGCGGTGCGTCGCGCGCGACCATCCGTTGCCAGGGCAACCGCACCGGAACGTGGGAGACCTTCGGCGGCTCGTCGTTCAGCTACAACATCCCCGCGAACGGGTCGGTCCAGCTCAGGTGCTTCTACGGCAACCACGGCGCGGGCGTCCGCGTCCTCATCGACGGCACGCCCTACGGGGAGTCGGTGTGGCCCGACTACTGATCCCGCCGACCGCACCCGGCCTCGACCGACCCTCAGACCGCACCCCCGACCGAGCAGGAGACCTCCGATGACGATGACCGCCGAGCAGGCCGCATGGTTCGCCGACACCTTCGACAAGCTCATCGGGAACGTCGCGCGCGCCGTCCTCGGCAAGGAGGACGTCATCCGGCTCGCGATGACGTGCATGCTCACCCGGGGGCACCTGCTGCTCGAGGACGCGCCCGGCACGGGCAAGACGTCGCTCGCGCGCGCGATCGCGGCCACCGTCCAGGGCTCGCACCAGCGCATCCAGTTCACCCCGGACCTGCTGCCGTCCGACGTCACGGGCGTGACGATCTACGACCAGGCCAAGGGCGTCTTCGAGTTCCACGAGGGGCCGATCTTCGCCTCGATCGTCCTCGCCGACGAGATCAACCGGGCCTCGCCCAAGACGCAGTCCGCGCTCCTCGAGGTCATGGAGGAGGGTCAGGTCACGGTCGACGGCGTCACCCACGCCGCGCCCAGGCCCTTCATGGTCATCGCGACGCAGAACCCGATCGAGCAGGCCGGCACCTATCGGCTGCCCGAGGCCCAGCTCGACCGCTTCCTCGTGAAGACGTCGATCGGCTACCCCGACGAGGAGTCCTCCGTCCGGATCCTCGCGGGCGCCGCCGAGCGCGACCCGTCGAGCCAGCTCGCCGCGATCATCACGTCCCAGGCCGTCGAGGACATGGCCGACCTCGCGGCCACCGTCCACGTCGACGACGCGGTGCTCCGCTACGTCTCGGCGCTCGCGACCGCGACCCGCGCGGCGAGCGAGGCGCGCGTCGGCGTCTCGGTGCGCGGCGCCCTCGCGCTCGTGCGCACCTCGAAGGTCTGGGCCGCCGCCCAGGGCCGTCACTACGTCCTCCCCGACGACGTGCGCGACCTCGTCACGCACGTGTGGAACCACCGCATCGTCCTCGACGCCGAGGCCGAGTTCGACGGCACGACGACGCTCGACGTCCTCGAGCGGGCGCTCTCCCAGGTCCCGGCCCCGCAGCGCCGGCAGGACGCGGCCTGACCCCATGAGCCAGGC
>JAFABT010000191.1 GCA_023425905.1 Actinomycetes bacterium
CAGATCAGCAGGCTCGCGACGACCCAGTGAGGCGCGCGGTGCTTGGATGACCCGGTGACCATCTACGACCCCGCCCTCCAGGCCGACGACCTCGCCGCCTTCGTGTCCGCCTCGCCGTCCTCGTTCCACGCGGTCGCCGCGGTCGCGGCGCGCCTCGACGCCGCAGGATTCGTCCGGCTCGACGAGCGCGACAACTGGGACCCGGCCGTGCGCTGCGGCTACGTCGTGCGGGACGGCTCGGTCGTCGCGTGGGTGCGTCCGGCCGGCGAGCCCGAGCCGACCACCCCGTTCCGGATCATCGGTGCGCACACGGACTCCCCCGGCCTCGTCCTCAAGCCGCGTCCGACGACGCGCTCCGAGGGCTGGCTCCAGGCCGCGGTCGAGGTGTACGGCGGTCCGGTGCTTGCGTCGTGGTTCGACCGAGAGCTTGAGGCGGCCGGCAGGGTCGTCACGCGGGACGGCGTCGAGCACCTCGTCCGCACCGGCCCGTTCCTCCGGGTCCCGCACCTCGCGATCCACCTCGATCGGAGCGCCAACGAGTCCCACACGATCGACCGGCAGCGTCACCTGCAGCCGGTGTTCGGCGTCGTCTGCGACGGGGAGGCGCACGAGCAGGACCTCCTCGCCCACCTCGCCCACCTCGCGGGCGTCGACGCCGCCGAGGTCGTCGGGCATGACGTGACGACGGTCGCCGCCGAGCCCCCGGCGCGCTTCGGCGCGGGCGGCGCGCTGCTCGCCTCGGCACGGCTCGACAACCTGCTCTCGGTGCACGCCGGGCTCACGGCGCTGCTCGCCGCCGCCCGTGCCGTCCCGCTCGAGCACGCCGACGTCTCACCGTCCGACGCCCCGCTGCCAGGCGCCGTCCCGCACACGAGCGTCCTCGCCGCCTTCGACCACGAGGAGATCGGCTCGGCGTCCCGGACCGGCGCGGAGGGCCCCGTGCTCGCCGACGTCCTCACGCGGCTCTCGGGCGGCACGCTGACGGAGCTCGCGCGCGCCTACGCGGCGTCCTGGTGCGTCTCGAGCGACGTCGGTCACGCGGTGCACCCCAACCATGCGGAGCGGCACGACCCGAGCCACCACCCTGTCGCGGGCGGCGGGCCGCTGCTCAAGGTCAACGCGAACCAGCGGTACGCGAGCGACGCGCACGGCGCCGCGCTGTGGGCCGCGGCGTGCGAGGCGGCCGGCACCCAGTCGCAGCCCTTTGTCTCGCACAACGGCGTGCCGTGCGGCTCGACGATCGGTCCGGCGACCGCGAGCCGGCTCGGCATCCGGACGGTCGACGTCGGGGCCCCGATCCTCTCGATGCACTCGGCGCGTGAGCTCGCGCACATCGGCGACGTCGCGGCGCTCGCGGGGGCGCTCACCGCGTTCCTCGCGGGCGTGGGCGGCGCCTGACGGGCGCGGGGCGTGCGCGGGCCTAGGCTTCCCGGATGAGGACCCGACGCGCACTCGCCCGGCTCGGCTGGGCGCTCAGCCGGTGGCGGCACGTGTCCCAGCCGGTCCCGCCGAGTGGCAACGGGGTGCTCATCGGGGCGCCCCACACGTCGGCGTGGGACTTCTTCTTCATGCTCGGCATCACGTGGTCGCTCGGCCTGCGGATGCACTTCCTCGCGAAGCACACGCTGTTCCGGCCCGCGCCGCTCGGCTGGTTCATGCGCGCGTGCGGGGGCATCCCCGTGGACCGCGCGAACCCGGCGGGCATCGTCGACGACCTCGTCGCGCGGGTGCGCGCGGGGGAGCGGTTCTACCTCGTCATCGCACCGGAGGGGACCCGCCGTCCAGGGGCGCGCTGGAAGTCGGGCTTCTACCGGATCGCGACCGATGCGGGTCTCCCGGTGACGCTCGGCTACATCGACCGGACGACGATGACGGCAGGCCTCGGGCCGACGTTCACCCCGAGCGGCGACGTCCACGCGGACATGGACCTCGTCCGTGCGTTCTACCGGGACATCTCGGGCGTGCGCCCGTCCCCGCGGCCCGAGCCCCGGCTCGCGGAGGAGGACCGCGGGTGGCGCGTGACGCCGCCCGCGTCCAGCAGGTGACAACGGGGTCCACGGGGCCCCTGCGCGGCGTACGCTGTGTTCTCGGTTGTTGCAGAAACTCCACCGAAGCGACCTTGAAACACCGCCGAAACATTCGGTGCTGAGCGGGGCCGCGCACGATCCAGATTGGTCCCCATGGAATCCGCACTCGAGCCCGTCTTCGCCCAGGTCCTCTCGCGCAACCCCGGCGAGACGGAGTTCCACCAGGCCGTCCGCGAGGTCTTCGACTCGCTCGGGCCGGTCCTCCGCAAGCACTCCGACTACGTCGACGCCGCGGTGCTCCAGCGCATCTGCGAGCCGGAGCGCCAGATCATCTTCCGCGTGCCGTGGGTCGACGACGCCGGCCGCGTCCAGATCAACCGCGGGTTCCGCGTCGAGTTCAACTCGGCGCTCGGCCCGTACAAGGGTGGCCTGCGCTTCCACCCGTCGGTCTACCTCGGCATCGTGAAGTTCCTCGGCTTCGAGCAGGTCTTCAAGAACTCCCTCACCGGCATGCCGATCGGCGGCGGCAAGGGCGGCTCGGACTTCGACCCGCGCGGCCGCTCCGACGGCGAGGTCATGCGGTTCTGCCAGTCGTTCATGACCGAGCTCTACCGCCACATCGGTGAGTACACGGACGTCCCTGCCGGTGACATCGGCGTCGGTGGCCGCGAGATCGGCTACATGTTCGGCCAGTACAAGCGGATCACCAACCGCTATGAGTCGGGCGTCCTCACGGGCAAGGGCCTCACCTGGGGCGGCTCGCTCGTCCGCACCGAGGCCACGGGCTTCGGCACCGTCCTCTTCGCCGAGCGCATGCTCGCGACGAAGGGCCACACCTTCGAGGGCCAGCAGGTCTCCGTCTCCGGCTCGGGCAACGTCGCGATCTACGCGATCCAGAAGGCCCAGTCGCTCGGCGCCAACGTCATCGCGTGCTCCGACTCCTCGGGCTACGTCGTCGACGAGAAGGGCATCGACGTCGAGCTGCTCCGCGACGTCAAGGAGAACCGCCGCGCCCGCATCTCGGTCTACGCCGACGAGCGTGACTCGGCCCGCTTCGTCGAGAAGGGCCGGATCTGGGACGTGCCCGTGACGGTCGCCCTGCCGTGCGCGACGCAGAACGAGCTCAACCTCGAAGACGCCAAGGGTCTCGTGAGCCGGGGCCTCATCGCCCTCGCCGAGGGTGCGAACATGCCGAGCACCCCGGACGCCGTGGCCCACATGCAGGCTGCGGGCGTGCTCTTCGCCCCGGGCAAGGCAGCGAACGCGGGTGGCGTCGCGACGTCGGCCCTCGAGATGCAGCAGAACGCCTCGCGTGACTCGTGGACGTTCCCGCACACCGAGGAGCGCCTCGCGTCGATCATGCGCGGGATCCACGACACCTGCGAGACGACGGCCGACGCCTACGGCCAGCCCGGCAACTACGTCGTCGGCGCGAACATCGCCGGCTTCATCAAGGTCGCCGACGCGATGCTCGCACTCGGCGTCGTCTGACCGCACGCACCACGCACGACGAGGG
>JAFABT010000213.1 GCA_023425905.1 Actinomycetes bacterium
AGTCGTAGTACAGCTCGAACTCGTGCGGGTGCGGCCGCAGGCGGATCGGGTCGACCTCGGCGGAGCGCTTGTAGTCGATCCACGTCTGGATGAGGTCGGGCGTGAAGACGTTGCCGGCCGTGAGGTAGTCGTGGTCGGCCTCGAGGTTGTCGAGGACCTCCGAGAGCGAGCCCGGGACCTGCTCGATGAGGGCGTGCTCCTCGGGGGGCAGCTCGTAGAGGTCCTTGTCGATCGGCTCCGGCGGCTCGATGCGGTTCTGGATGCCGTCGATGCCGGCCATGAGCATGGCCGCGAACGCGAGGTACGGGTTGCTCGACGGGTCCGGCACGCGGAACTCGACGCGCTTGGCCTTGGGGTTCGAGCCGGTCACCGGGATGCGGATGCACGCGGAGCGGTTGCGGGCCGAGTAGACGAGGTTGACGGGCGCCTCGAAGCCGGGGACCAGACGGTGGAAGGAGTTGACCGTCGGGTTCGTGAACGCGAGGAGCGAGGGGGCGTGCTTGAGCAGGCCGCCGATGTACCAGCGCGCCACGTCCGACAGGCCGCCGTAGCCCTTCTCGTCGAAGAACAGCGGCACGCCGTCCTTCCACAGCGACTGGTGGACGTGCATGCCCGAACCGTTGTCGCCGAAGAGCGGCTTCGGCATGAAGGTCGCCGTCTTGCCAGCCTCGTGGACGACGTTCTTCACGACGTACTTGAACAGCTGAACCTTGTCCGCCGACTTTGCTAGGGTGTCGAAGCGGTAGTTGATCTCCTGCTGACCGGCCGTGCCGACCTCGTGGTGAGCGCGCTCGACCTGGAGGCCCAGGGCGTCGAGCTGCAGCGAGATCGCGTCACGCATGTCGGCGAAGTGGTCGACGGGCGGGACAGGGAAGTAGCCGCCCTTGAACGGCGTCTTGTGCCCGAGGTTGCCGCCCTCCTCCTTGCGCCCGGTGTTCCACGCGGCCTCGATCGAGTCGATCGCGTAGAAGGTCTCCTGGGGGGAGGTCTGGAAGCGGATGTCGTCGAAGATGTAGAACTCGGCCTCGGGGGCGAAGAACGCGGTGTCCGCGATGCCGGTCGAGCGCAGGTACGCCTCGGCCTTCGCGGCGACCTGGCGCGGGTCGCGGGAGTACGGCTCGTCGGTGTACGGGTCGACGATGTGGAAGTTGATGTTGAGCGTCTTCTCCGTGCGGAACGGGTCGAGGTACGCCGTCGACAGGTCCGGCAGGAGCTTCATGTCGGACTCGTTGATCGCCTGGAAGCCGCGGATCGAGGAGCCGTCGAACATCTGCCCGTCGGTGAAGAACGCCTCGTCGAGCGACGCGGCGGGCACGTTGAAGTGCTGCATGATGCCCGGCAGGTCACAGAACCGGACGTCGACGAACTTCACGTCCTCGTCCTTGATGAACGCCAGGACTTCCTCCGGCTTGCTGAACATCCGCTACTCCTCGGTCAAGGGGGGCCGCCCGACGGGGCGAGGTCACAACCAGTGCCCGGTGGGGGCGAGGTGAACGCTAGGGGAGCGCCGTTGCCCGCGGGTGTACCTCATGTTTCCACCGTGTTACACCTCGGCCGGACGCGGCGCGGCGCGGTGGTGTCGCGACGCGCGGCGTCTGCGGGGCGCGTCCGAGGCGTCCGGGCCGGCGGAGCGGCACGTACGATCTGCGGGTGGCATCGCGAGAAGACATGGGTTCCTGGCTCGAGGGCGCTCCGCAGGGCGAGCGCGTCGCGTTCGACCTCCCGACGAGCGGGCCCGGATCGCCCGCGTCGTTGCTGCGCCGGGTCGTGGCGCTCGTCGTCGACTGGTCGGCCTCGATGCTCGTCGCGACGGCGTTCCTGGGCGACGCGCCCTTCTACCCGCTCGCGGTCTTCGCCGTCGTCAACGTGCTGCTCGTCTCGACGCTCGGCACGACGATCGGGCATCGTCTGCTCGGCGTGCAGGTCGTGCGCCTCGACTGGGCTCTGCGGCCCGCGACCGACGGCCGGCGGCCGATGCCCGCGCTCGGTGTGGGCCTCGGACGTGCTGCCCTGCGCACCGTGCTGCTCTGCCTCGTCCTGCCTGCGGTCGTCTGGGACGCCGAGGGACGTGGGCTGCACGACCGCGGCGCCGGCACGCTCATCGTGCAGAGCCGCTGACGTAGCCGTCGGTGGCTGACGCACCCGTCGTCGGTCTCAGCGGCCGCGCATGCCCTTGCGGTCGGGGCGCGCACGCATCGGGTCGATGCCCTTGGGGACAGGGAGGCGGACCGTGCCGAGCGCGGTGAGCCGCTTGTTGATCTCCCCGACCTCGGGCTTCGAGAGCGTACGAGGCAGCCTGCGGACCTTCGACGGCAGCTTGGAGAGCTCGACCTGACCCTCCTCGCGGCCGACCTGGATGAGGTGGATCGGCACGGACGGCAGAACGCGCGCGGTCCGCTTGCGTTCCGCCTCGAGCTGCCGGGCGGCACGGCTCGGGGGAGCCTCGGAGACAAGGACGATCCCCGGGCGGCCGATGCCGCGGAAGATGAACTCCTGGTTGCGCGCGTCGATCGCCACCGGCTCGTCCTCGAAGGACCAGCCGCGACGGATCGTCTTGAGCGCGGAGAGCGCAGCACCGGGCTGGCCCTCGATCTGCGCGTACGCGGACCGCTCTGCACGGCGCGCGAGCAGGAACATCGCCCCGAGCAGCGCGAAGGGCATGCTGAGCAGCACGAAGTAGACGAGGTTGTCGGTGAGCGCGCCGATGACTGCGCCGATCGCGAGCACGCCGAAGAACGTCGCGAGCAGCCACCACGTGACCGCCGGGTCGTGCCGACGCGTCATCTGATACGCCTGCCAGACCTGGTGGTACCACCTGGTCTTCTTCACCTTGGGCGCCTTCGGCGTCTTGCCGGCCTTGCCAGCCGACGTCGAAGCACCGGTGGTCGCCGACGACGCGGGCGCGGCGGAGTCATCCTTCTTGCGGGCCATGGCGCCAGTCTAGTGCGACGTCACCCGCTCCCCGCGCACGTCCGCCGGGGCCGGACGCCGTCCTGCTCAGCGTGCCGCGAGGTGCTCCAGGACGCTCGCCGCCTCCTGGCGGGACGTCGTCGGCTCGGCGAGGTGAGCGAGCGCGGCGGGGATCTCGTGGCCGCGACGTCGCATGGCCTGACCCCACAGTCGGCCGGCTCGGTACGACGAGCGCACGAGCGGGCCCGACATGACGCCGAGGAACCCGATCTCCTCCGCGACGGTCGAGAGCGAGACGAACTCCTCCGGCCGCACCCATCGGTCGACCGGGTGGTGACGGACGGAGGGGCGCAGGTACTGGGTGATCGTGATGAGGTCCGTGCCGGCCTCGTGGAGCGCGTGGAGCGCCTCGACGACTTCCTCGTACGTCTCGCCCATGCCGAGGATGAGGTTCGACTTCGTGACGAAGCCTGCCTCCCGAGCGGCCGTGAGGACGGACAGCGATCTGTCGTACCGGAAGCCCGGTCGGATCTGCTTGAAGATCCGCGGCACGGTCTCGAGGTTGTGCGCGAGCACCTCGGGGCGAGAGGAGAACACCTCGGCGAGCTGCGCCGGGTCGGCGTTGAAGTCGGGGATGAGCAGCTCGACGCCGGTCTCGGGGTTGAGCGCGTGGATCTGGCGCACGGTCTCCGCGTAGAGCCACGCGCCGCCGTCGGCGAGGTCGTCCCGGGCGACACCCGTCACGGTCGAGTACCGCAGGCCCATCGAGCGGACGGACTCGGCCACCCGTCGCGGCTCGTCGGCGTCGAAGTCGGCCGGCTTGCCGGTGTCGATCTGGCAGAAGTCGCAGCGGCGCGTGCACTGGTCGCCGCCGATGAGGAACGTCGCCTCCCGGTCCTCCCAGCACTCGAAGATGTTGGGGCAGCCAGCCTCCTCGCACACCGTGTGCAAGCCCTCGCCCTTGACGAGCGACTTGAGCTCGGAGTACTCCGGCCCCATCGTCGCGCGGGTACGGATCCACTCGGGCTTCTTCTCGATCGGCGTCTGGGCGTTGCGGGCCTCGACCCGCAGCATCCGGCGACCTTCGGGTGCAATCGTCACGCGTGCCAGCCTACGTCAGCCTCGCGGTGACCCTCGGGTTCGTCCGTCGCGACCTCATGAGCAGGGGGACCTGGGTCCCGCGTGCGGGACACGATCCAGGTGGAGGGTTGAGGTGGCCAGCACCTGCGGAGCAGCAAGGGGTACGGACATGCGCGTCGCCATCGTCGTCGGGTCCAGGCACGGGTCCACCACCGAGATCGGCTCCGCGATCGGCGCCGTCCTCACCGCCGCCGGTCATGACGTCACCGAGCTCGACCCTGACGACGTCACCTCGCTCACGGGCTACGACGCGGCCGTCGTGGGCTCGGCCATCTACATCGGACGGTGGATGCCGGCGATCGTGTCCTTCTTCGAGCGCCTCGGCCCGCAGCTTGCCGAGATGCCGACCTGGGTCTTCTGGTCCGGGCCGGTCGGCGGGGGCGGTGGACCGACGGAGGGGGAGTCCCCCGCGGGGGCGAGCAACGTCCTCGAACGGATCCGACCCCGCGGTCAGGCCGTGTTCGAAGGGCGGCTCGACCGAGCCGACCTCGGGCTGCGCGAGCGCGCCGTCGTCGCCGTCGTCGGTGCCCCGGACGGTGACTTCCGGGACTTCGACCAGATCGAGGAGTGGGCGGGCGGCATCGCTGAGACGCTCTCGCGCCCCTGAGCGCTCGGGTCAGCGGGCTCCCTCAGGCCGCGGTCGCGGCCAGACGAGGCGCGAGCGCCGCGTCGAGGTGCCGACGCACGGCAGGCAGCACCTCGGCGATCGTCACGGGACGCCCCAGCTGCGCGGTGAGGCTCGTCACGGTCGCATCCGGGATGCCGCACGGCACGATCCGTGAGAACTGCTCGAGGTCGCTCGTGCAGTTGAGCGCGAAGCCGTGCATCGTCACGCCGCGCGCGACCCGGACGCCGATCGCGGCGATCTTGCCGTCCGGACCGCCGTCAGGGCTGGGGCACCAGACCCCGCTGCGACCCTCGACCCGGTGCGCAGCGACGCCCAGATCGGCGCACACGCCGATGAGTGCCTCCTCGAGGCTGCGCACGTATGCGACGACGTCGACCGGCTCGGCGAGCCGCACGACGGGGTACCCGACGAGCTGGCCCGGCCCGTGCCAGGTGATCTTGCCGCCGCGGTCGACGTCGACGACCTCGGTCCCGTCGACCGGTCGGTCCCAGGAGGCGGTGCGGCGTCCGGCCGTGTAGACGGGCTCGTGCTCGCACAGCAGCACCGTGTCGTCCGACGTCCCCGCGACGACCTCGCTGTGCACGGCACGTTGCAGGTCCCACGTCGCACGGTAGGGCTGCAGTCGCGCACCCAGGTCGAGCTCTCGGAATTCCACGGGCTCAGGCTAGCCGTGCTCGACCGCCCGGACGGAACGGCTGACCCTCTCAGCGATCCCTCGGGACGCGGTTCTGTGGATAACCGTTCGCGGACGCTCGGCGCCGCCATCATCGACGGATGGAACCAATGCGGGCCGACGTCGTTGCGGCGCTCCAGGTGAGCGGGTACCGGGTCGGCGGACCCATCGGACGGGGCGCGAGCGGCGCGGTGTGGACGGCGACGGGGCCCGACGGCACCCGCGTCGTCGTCCGGGTGCTTCCCGCGCCCACGACGGTCGCCGACCGCCGGGCGCAGCAGGGCCGGCTCACCCAGCTGCGCAGCTGCCTGCACCCCCATCTCGCCCGCGTGCTCGCGGTGCTCGACCTTCCCTCCGGGGACCGTGCGGTCGTCGCCGAGGCGATCGACGGCACGAGCCTGGACGCCGTCTCCGACGCGCGGGCGCGGTTCAGCGAGGGGGAGGCGACGACGCTCCTCGTGCCGCTCGCCGAGGCGCTCGCAGCGCTCCACGAACGAGGGCTGAGCCACGGCGACGTCTCGCCCGCGAACATCGTGCTCACCCCGCAGGGCAAGCCTGTGCTCGTCGACCTGGCCGGGGTGCTGTGCCCCCGGGAGGGCAGCACACCCGGCGACGCCGCACCCGAGCGCCGCGGCACAGGGCTGGGAGGAGCAGCGGGCGACGTCCACGCGCTCGCCGCCGTCGCGCTCGAGCTGCTGGGCGAGCCCGGCCCCGGCGGGGTGAGCAC
>JAFABT010000216.1 GCA_023425905.1 Actinomycetes bacterium
GATGATGACCGGGCCGTCGCCGAGCCTCGAGCGGAGCCGGGCGACGACGTCGAGGCCGCGCTCGCGGACCGGCGGCCCGGAGAGCCCTCCGGGGCCGAGGTCGTGCGCGATCGTCGTGTTGACCGCGACGACGCCGTCGAGCCCGAGCTCGCCGGCGAGATCGGCGACCGCGTCGACGTCCTCGTCCGACAGGTCCGGCGCGATCTTCACGAGCAGCGGCACCCGCCCCGGGGTCGTCACGGCGTCCGCGGCCTCCCGCACCGCGACGAGGATGGGCCGCAGCTGTTCGACCGACTGCAGGTCCCGAAGGCCCGGCGTGTTGGGCGAGGACACGTTGACGACGAGGTAGTCCGCGAACGGCGCGAGCAGGCGCGCAGAGAAGGCGTAGTCCGCCGCCGCACGCTCGGGCGGGGTCACCTTCGTCTTGCCGATGTTGACCCCCACGACGAGGTCATGGCCCCGAGCCGTGGACCGGAGCCTGCGAAGCCGGGTCGCGGCCGCGGCCGCCCCGGCGTTGTTGAAGCCCATCCGGTTGCGCAGCGCCCGCTCCGGGACGAGGCGCCACAGCCGCGGCGCTTCGTTGCCGGGCTGGGCGAGCGCCGTCACGGTCCCGACCTCGACGAAGCCGAAGCCGAGCGCATCGAGACCCGCGACCGCGCGGGCGTCCTTGTCGAACCCCGCCGCGAGCCCGAACGGACCGCGCAGCCGTCGGCCGAACACCTCGACCGCCGAGGCCTGCCCAACGGGGAAGACGGCGGCGACGAGCCACCGCAGCGGAGGCACGCGGCCTGCGAACGAGATCAGCCGGAAGGCGATCTCGTGCGCCTTCTCCGGATCGAGACGACTGAGGACGAGGGAGAACAGGAGGCGGTACACGCCCCCAAACTAGCGCGCCAGGGTGGCCGTCCGGGCACGGGTCCGCCACAGCTGGAGCAGCCCGAGGAACGGCAGCACGGCAGGGACGAAGCCGTAGCCCTGGCCGAAGTGGGACCACACCGTCGGCTCGGGGAACTCGCCCGGTGCGACGAGCGACCACGCCCCGACGACGAGGACCCCGACGAGCTCGAAGGCGACGGTCCACCATGCAAGGGTCCGCCAGCGGCCCCGGCCCTTGACCAGGGCGACCGTCGCGACGACATAGACGAGCCCGGCCACGAGCGAGAGCCCGTAGGCGACGGGCGCGTCGTCGAGCCTCGTGAGGACCTGAACGGTGCCGCGGGCCGTCGCGGCGACGGCGAGGATCCCGTAGACGAGGACGAGCACGCGGCCCGGACCTGCGGCGGTCGGACGCGGCTCGCCGTCGGGCGGCGCGGGCGCAGAGATGGCGCCCGGCTCCTCGTCCGCGAGCCGGGACAGGTCGAGGCGACGGTTCATCCCCACACCTCGAGAAGTCGGTACTGCATGAACGCGAGCGTGAGCGTCGCGACGAGCAGGACGACCGAGCTCCATCGGGTCCGCTCGACGAAGGCCCAGGCCGCGGCCACGGGGAGGACGAAGAGCATCGTCACGAGGTAGCCCCAGAACGTCGCGGGGTCCGCGGCGCCGGAGCCACGCGTCGTGGCGACGAGCGCCGCGACCACCTCGACGACGAGGATCGCCTCGACGACGGCGGCGGCCCACAGCTGCCGCAAGATGACCGGACGGTCCCGGAGAGTCCTGACGAGCGCCCACCCCGCGAGGGGGGCGCAGGCCACGACGACGACGACCGTGAAGACCTCGAGCACGGCCCGATCCTAGCCGCGGCAGGTAGGCCCCCCGGGCCCGACCGGCGCGACGAGGGCAGGCCTATCATCGACGGCGTGCCTACGATCACTCTCACCACCACGTCCCCCCAGCGCCTGACCGACGACGTCCTCGTCGTCCCGGTGGCCCGGTCCACCGACGGTCCCGTCCTTCTCGACCCGGAGGTGCTGCCCCCGGCGCTGCGCACCGAGCTGCTCGCGAGCGCGGCCGCTCTCGGTGTCACCGGTACGGCGGACGAGCTCCGTCGCGTCCCGTCGTCCGGCCACGTCGGCGCGAAGGTCGTCGCACTCGTCGGCGTCGGCACCGCTCCCAGCGGTGACGCCGGGCTCACGGCCGAGACCCTGCGCCGTGCCGCCGGAGCGGCCGTGCGCGAGCTCGCGGGGTCGGCGTCCGTCGCCCTCGCGCTGCCCGCCGCGTCGGTCGAGGACGTCACCGCGGTCGCCGAGGGGGCGCTGCTCGGCGCGTACTCGTTCTCGCGCTACGCCTCAGGGACGACGACGCCTGGTGCGACGAAGACGGCCTCCCCAGCCGGACCGAAGGCCCCGGTCGCCTCGATCACCGTCGTGACCCCGCTCGCCCGCGACAAGGCAGCCAAGGCGGCCGTCGAGCGCGCCGAGATCGTCTCCCTGGCCGTCCACGCGACCCGCGACCTCGTCAACACCGCCCCGAACGACCTCTTCCCTGCGGCGTTTGCGGACGCCGCCAAGGCCGCCGCCAAGGGCACGGGCGTCAAGGTCACCGTGCTCGACGAGAAGGCGCTCGTCGCCGGCGGCTACGGCGGCATCGTCGGGGTCGGCCAGGGGTCGGCGCGCGGACCGCGCCTCGTCAAGGTCGCCTACGCACCCGGAAAGGCGAACGGCCACGTCGCGCTCGTCGGCAAGGGCATCACCTTCGACTCGGGCGGCATCTCGATCAAGCCGGCCGCTGGCATGGAGGCGATGAAGTCCGACATGGCGGGGGCGGCAGCGGTGCTCCACACCGTCGTGGCCGCAGCGCGCCTCGGCCTTCCCGTCGCCGTCACCGGGTGGCTCTGCCTCGCCGAGAACATGCCGTCCGGAACCGCGCAGCGGCCCTCGGACGTCGTGACGATCCGCGGCGGCAAGACGGTCGAGGTGCTCAACACCGACGCCGAGGGCCGGCTGGTCATGGCGGACGGCCTCGTCGCCGCCCTCGAGGAGAAGCCCGACGTCGTCCTCGACATCGCGACGCTCACGGGCGCGCAGATCGTCGCGCTGGGCAACCGCGTGTCGGCCGTCATGGGGACCGACGACGTCCGGAGCGAGGTCGTCGCCGCCGCGGAGGCGAGCGGGGAGCAGTTCTGGCCAATGCCGATGCCGGCTGAGCTGCGTGAGGGCCTCAGCTCGAAGGTCGCGGACATCGCGAACATCGGCGACCGCGCAGGCGGCATGCTCTCCGCCGCGATCTTCCTCCAGGAGTTCACCGACGGCGCCCCGTGGGCGCACCTCGACATCGCGGGGCCCTCGTTCAACGAGAAGAGCGCCTTCGGCTACACGCCGGTGGGCGGCACGGGCATCGGCGTCCGCACGATGCTCGCCCTGCTCGAGGCCCGCGCGGCACGTTGAGACGTGGCGCGGCTCAGCGACCCGGTCGCTGGGCCGCGCTCCATGCGCGCATCCGTGCGGGATACCCGACGAGCTGGACGTCGTAGACCGGGATCGCGAGGTCCTGGGCCATCCGGCGGGCGGCCTCAGGGTCCGGCACCTTCCGACGCGTCCACTCCCCCGACGTCGCGACGAGCACCATCGTCGTCTGCGTGACGTTCGTCGCAGGCTCGACGTATGCCTCGACACCGACCCGGGTGCGGACGAACTCGGCGAGGTACGCCATGGTCTCGCGACGGGCGTCGGACGACGACGTCGGCTGCTGCCCTGCGGCACGCGGACGACGACGGAAGAAGCGGCGCAGACCCATCCCGGAATAGTAGGACGCCTCCGGACCAAGATCACACGTCTCGCGAGGGCGTCCCGGTTCGTCGCCCACCTCTGGTGATGCCAAGATGGAGCGCACACGTCATCACCGTCTTGGCCGGAGGAGCACCGTGGCAGAGAGCCGCACCGAATTCGACATCGTCGTCCTGGGCGGAGGCAGCGGTGGCTACGCGACCGCGCTGCGCGGCGCCCAGCTCGGCCTCAGCGTCGCCATCGTCGAGGCGAACAAGCTCGGCGGCACCTGCCTCCACAACGGCTGCATCCCCACGAAGGCTCTGCTGCACGCCGCAGAGCTCGCGGACAACGCCCGCGAAGGCGCGCACTTCGGCATCCACACCGAGCTGCAGCGCATCGACATGGCCGGGGTGAACGCCTACAAGGACAACGTCATCGGGCGGCTCTACAAGGGCCTGCAGGGTCTCATCGCCTCCCGCAAGATCACCGTGATCAACGGCTACGGTCGGCTCGTCGCACCCGACGCGGTCGAGGTCGACGGTGTGCGTTACACCGGCAAGCACGTCGTGCTCGGAACCGGCTCGTACTCCCGCTCCCTGCCCGGCCTCGAGATCGGCGGCCGGGTCATCACGTCGGACCAGGCGCTGGAGCTCGACTGGGTCCCCCGGTCGGCCGTGGTCCTCGGCGGCGGCGTCATCGGCTCCGAGTTCGCCTCGGTGTGGCGGTCCTTCGGCGTCGAGGTGACGATCGTCGAGGCGCTCCCGAACCTCATCCCGAACGAGGACATCGCGCTCTCCAAGGCCTTCGAGCGTGCTTTCCGCAAGCGCGGCATCAAGTTCAGCACCGGTGTGCGCTTCCAGGGTGTGACACAGGACGACAACGGCGTCCACGTCACGCTCGAGGACGGCAAGACCTTCGACGCCGACCTCCTCCTCGTCGCCGTCGGTCGCGGCCCGGCGACGAGCGGCCTCGGCTACGAGGAGCAGGGCATCACGCTCGACCGCGGCTTCGTCGTCACGAACGAGCGCCTCCACACGGGCGTCGGCAACATCTACGCCGTCGGGGACATCGTCCCCGGCCTGCAGCTCGCGCACCGCGGCTTCGCCCAGGGCATCTTCGTCGCCGAGGAGATCGCGGGCCTCAACCCGCCGGTCATCGTCGAGTCGGGAATCCCCCGGGTCACGTACTCCGAGCCCGAGGTCGCGTCGGTCGGCGTCACCGAGGCGAAGGCGAAGGAGATCTACGGCGACGACGCCGTCGAGACCCTCGAGTACAACCTCGGCGGCAACGGCAAGAGCCAGATCCTCGGCACGACGGGGTTCATCAAGCTCGTCCGGGAGAAGGACGGCCCGGTCGTCGGCGTCCACATGATCGGCTCGCGCGTCGGTGAGCTCATCGGCGAGGGCCAGCTCATCGTCAACTGGGAGGCCTACCCCGAGGACGTCGCGTCGCTCGTCCACGGCCACCCGACGCAGAACGAAGCACTCGGTGAGGCGTTCCTCGCGCTCGCCGGCAAGCCTCTTCACGCCCACAACTGACACCCCGGGACGCCTGTCCCCGATCGAAGGAGACCCGAGAGGTCATGAGCGAATCCGTGGAGATGCCCGCACTGGGCGAGTCCGTCACCGAGGGCACCGTCACCCGCTGGCTCAAGCAGGTCGGCGAGCGTGTCGAGGTCGACGAGCCGCTGCTCGAGGTCTCGACCGACAAGGTCGACACCGAGATCCCGTCGCCCTTCGCGGGCGTGCTCGAGAAGATCCTCGTCGACGAGGACGAGAC
>JAFABT010000226.1 GCA_023425905.1 Actinomycetes bacterium
GGGCCACCTCGCAGACGCCCTCGCCGCGGCGGGCACCCCGACGCTCACGACGCAGGTGTTCAACGCCGGTCCCTCCGCGATCGAGGCGCTCAACGCCGGGGCGATCGACGCCACCTTCATCGGGCCCAACCCCGCGATCAACGGGTTCGTGCAGAGCGACGGCGAGGCCCTGCGCATCGTCGCGGGTACGACGTCGGGCGGCGCCCAGCTCGTCGTCCGGCGCGGCATCGACGGGGTCGAGGCGCTGCGGGGCGCCGAGCTCGCCACGCCCCAGCTCGGCAACACCCAGGACGTCGCGCTGCGGGCCTGGCTCGCGGACAACGGGCTCAGCTCCCCGCTGAGCGGGGGCGGGGACGTGACGATCACCCCGACCGAGAACGCCCAGACGCTCCAGCTGTTCCAGGACGGCAAGATCGACGGCGCGTGGCTCCCCGAGCCGTGGTCCTCGCGCCTCGTCCTCGAGGCGGGCGGCGTCGTCCTCCTCGACGAGAAGGACCTCTGGCCGGACGGCGAGTTCGTCACGACGCACCTCGTCGTCTCGGCCGACTACCTCGCCGAACACCCCGAGACGGTGACCGCCCTGCTCGCCGGGCTCGAGGAGTCGATCGACTGGATCGACTCCCACCCCACGGAGGCGCCCGCAGCGGTCAACGCCCAGCTCGCCGCCGCAGGCGGGAAGGCGCTCGACGAGACCGTCCTCGACCGGGCCTTCGGCGGCCTCGACTTCTCGACCGACCCGCACGCGGACGCGCTCGGCACCGTGTTCCAGAACGCGGTCGACGTCGGCGTGACGAAGCCCGCGAGCATCGAGGGCATCTACGACCTCCGCCTCCTCAACGCGCTGCGCGCCGCCGCCGGCGAGCAGCCGGCCTCGGCCGCAGGCCTCGGGCTGGACCAGTCGTGACGACGACGACGCTCGACGCCCCCGCCGTCCGGGTCCGCGGTCTCACCAAGCGCTACGCGGAGGACGGGCCCGCTGTCCTCGACGGCATCGACCTCGACATCGCGCCCGGGGAGTTCGTCTGCCTTCTGGGCGCCTCGGGCTGCGGCAAGTCGACGCTGCTGTCCGTGCTCGCCGGCCTGCAGGACGCGACGGCCGGCACGGTCGAGGTCGCGGGCGGCGGTGCAGCGCTCATGTTCCAGGAGCCCGCGCTGCTGCCCTGGCTCACCGCGAGCCGCAACGTCGAGCTTCCGCTGCGCCTCGCGGGCGTCGGCCGCGCCGAGCGCGCCGCACGCGCCGCCGAGCTCCTCGACCTCGTCCACCTCTCCGGCGCGAGCCGCAAGCGCACCCACGAGCTCTCCGGCGGGATGCGGCAGCGCGTCGCCCTCGCCCGGGCGCTCGCCCAGGAGCGCGAGGTGCTGCTCATGGACGAGCCCTTCGCGGCGCTCGACGCGATCACCCGGGACCTCCTCCACGACGAGCTCGAGCGGGTCTGGCGGGAGACCGGGCGCACCGTCGTCTTCATCACGCACAACGTCCGCGAGGCCGTGCGCCTCGGCCAACGCGTCCTGCTCATGAGCTCGCGCCCCGGCCGCATCGTCCGGGAGTGGCGGGTCGAGGTGCACGGCGAGCGCCGCATCTCCGCCCCCGAGGTCGCCTCCCTCTCCCTCACGATCACCGACGAGCTGCGCGAGGAGATCCGCCGCCATGCCCGCTGACTCTCCCGCCACGCTCGCCAGGTCCCGAACCGAGACGACCGACCGGGCCCGCGACCTCGAGGCCGGCCTCGACGCGCTCCAGACGACGAGCACGACGCGATCGCGCACCCAGCGCCGCGCCCGGGCCTGGCGGGCGACGTGGCCACCCGCGGTCGCCTTCGTCGTCCTCGTCGCGCTGTGGGAGCTCGTCGCATGGCTCGAGATCAAGCCCCGGTACGTCCTGCCGGGCCCCGGCGACGTCATCGCCGCGCTCGGGACGCTGCTGCAGGACGGCGTCGCGCAGCAGGCGCTCGCGACGAGCCTCTCGCGCGGGGTCGTCGGCTTCGTCGTCGCGGTCGCCATCGGGACGCCGCTCGGCTTCGTCGTCGCACGGGTGCGGTGGGTGCGCCAGAGCGTCGGTCCGCTCATCTCCGGTCTCCAGGTGCTGCCGTCCGTGGCCTGGGTGCCCGCGGCGATCATCTGGTTCGGGCTCTCCGACGCGACGGTGTACTTCGTCATCCTCATGGGCGCGGTGCCGGCGGTCATCAACGGGCTCGTCGCGGGCGTCGACCAGGTCCCGCCGCAGTTCCGGCAGGTCGGACGGGTCCTCGGCGCCAACCCCCTCGAGCAGGTGCGGCACGTCGTGCTCCCGGCGGCCCTGCCCGGCTACCTCGCAGGACTGCGCCAGGGCTGGGCGTTCTCCTGGCGCTCCCTCATGGCCGCGGAGATCATCGCCGTCGGTGGCAAGATCGGCTTCGGGCTGGGCTCGTTGCTCAACCAGGGACGGGAGCTGAGCGACATGACGACGGTGTTCGTCGCGATCGGCCTCATCCTCGTCGTCGGGATCGCGGTCGAGCTCGCCGTCTTCGCCCCCGTCGAGCGCGCCGTCCTGCGGCGCCGCGGGCTCACCGCGGAGACCGCGCGATGACGACGACGACCGTGCCCGGCGGCGACCCGGACCTCCCCCTCACGCTGCGCCTCGCCGGCCGCCGCGTCGTCGTCG
>JAFABT010000112.1 GCA_023425905.1 Actinomycetes bacterium
GCTCCGGCTGTTCGCCGCGCGTTCCGTCACCTACCTCCAGCTCGCGCTCGCGGTGCTCACCGCGTCGTGGGCGGTGTCGCTCGCACCCTGGCCGGGAGGCCAGGAGGTCGGGGTGCTCGCCGTGCTCGCCTCGATCGCCGGGCTCGTCGCGTCGATCGTCTTGCTCCGACGCGCGGCGCCCCGTCCGCCGGCGTCGTTCGAGCGCGGTAAGGCCCTCGGGACGACGGCCGTGTCGGTGCCGGGGGTCCGCGGCAGGACGGGCCCGTGACCCGACCCGGCCTCGTCGTTCGCGTCGACCCGCGATCCCCCGTCCCGGTCTTCGAGCAGCTGCGGGCCCAGATCGCGCTGCTCATCGCCTCGGGAGGGCTGCGGCCCGGGGACAGGCTGCCGCCGATCCGCCAGCTCGCGGGCGACCTCGACATCGCCCGCGGCACGGTCAACAAGGTCTACGACGCGCTCGCCCGCGACGGCCTCGTCGAGACCGCCGGACGTCACGGCACGACGGTGCTCGGCGCGGCGACGTCACCGGTGCGCGGGCTGGAGGCGCAGCGAGCCCTCGCCGATGCCGCGACGAGTCTTGCCGTCGTCGCCCGGCAGCTGTGCGTGGACGAGGCCGCGGCCCACCGCGCACTCGACGACGCCCTCCGCCGCGTCTGACCCCGCCCCTGCTGAGCCCCCGCCAGGCTTCCTGACCACGGGTGGGGGCGCGGGGGCGGGGGCTGGCAGACTTGGGGGTGCGCCTCGCCAGACGGCGGGGCCCGGTGAGTGAGGAGCGACGGTGGCGGCACGTCGATCGGTGCACCTGGTCGAGGCGGCCCCTCGACAGAGTTTGCGTGCGCACGTGACGACGTCGTTGCGCTCTGCGATCGTCACCGGTGAGCTCGAGCCGGGGGTCGTCTACTCGGCCCCGTCGCTCGCGGCGACCTTCGGTGTCTCGGCGACACCTGTGCGCGAGGCCATGCTCGACCTCATCCGTGAGGGCCTCGTGTCGCAGGTGCCGAACAAGGGCTATCGGGTCACGGTGATGTCCGACGAGGACCTCGACCAGATCACGGACGTCCGCATGCTCCTGGAGCCTGCCGGCGTCGCCGCCGCGACCGCCCGCGTCTCGGCGGAGGAGCTCGAGCAGCTGCGATGCAGCGCCCTGGAGATGGTCGGTTGGGCGGAGCGCGACGACCTGCGCACGTACCTCGATCTCGACCGTGCCTTCCACCTGAGCCTGCTCGAGAAGTCCGGCAACGCGCGCCTCGTCGACATCGTCCGCGACCTGCGGACCCAGACCCGCCTCTACGGCATGCGCGCCCTCGCCGAGGGCCACCGGCTCGCGGAGAGCGCGGCCGAGCACGTCGAGCTGGTCGAGCTCATGGCCGCGGGCGACGCGGAAGGGGCCGGGTCGCTCATGCGCCGCCACCTGCGCCACGTGCGAGGACAGTGGGCCCTGCGCGAGGAGTGACTCCTCACCGCAGGGCTCACTGTCCGTGCGCGTCGGTCACAGCTCGACAGTCGTCCCCACACCGGTGGCGACTGCGGTCTGGTAGACCCGCTGACCGGCGACCGCGTCGAGCACGGCCGAGCCGACGGTGTCGAACAGCGTGAGCTGGGACGCGGATCCCCGGCCGGGGTGGGCTCCCGAGACGACCCTCCCGAGCTCGACGACGCTCGCACGGTCGAGAAGGCCTGCCTCGATGGGGACGATGAGGCTGCCCGCTTCGGCGAGGGCCGCGTCCGTGTCGATCGTCACGAGGTCCGCCCGCGCGACGAGGTCGCTCGCGAGCTCCTGCATCCGCGGCGTGTAGGCGCCGACGCCGTTGACGTGCGCCCCGTCGGCGACGTGCTCGGAGAGCAGGACGGGCGTCGTGGCTGTCGTGACCACGGTGACGACGTCCGCGCCGTCTGCCGCCGCGGCGGCGGACGTCACCGGGACGAACCGTGCACCGTGCCGGGCGAGGTGGACGTCCATCTCGGCGGCGAACGTCCGTGCGCGGTCGATGTCGAGGTCGTAGATGCGGACCTCCTCGAGCTCGCGCACGCACAGCATCGCCTCGAGCTGGGTCGCGGCCTGCCCACCCGCTCCGAGGAGGGCGCCGACGCGGGCGTCGGGACGGGCGAGCAGGTCGGTGGCCGCACCTTGGACGGCGCCCGTGCGGATTCGGGTGAGCGCGGTGCCGTTCATCATGGCCGCGATCTGACCGGTCGAGGCGTCGAGCACGACGACGGTGGCCGCGACGGAGTCGAGGCCTCGCGCGATGTTCCCCGGGTAGACCGAGACGATCTTCACCGCGACGCAGTCGAGCGCGGGCACGTGAGCGGGCATGAAGAGCGCCTGCCCGCCGTGCTGGGCGATGTCGAGGTTGGTCCGCAGCGGGACGTCGGCCTCACCCTGGGAGTGGCGCTCGAGGGCTTCTTTCGCGGCCGCGATGGCCGTGGGCATGTCGAGGAGGCCGTAGACCTCCTTCTCGTTGAGGAGGATCATGCCGTCACCTCGACCGGGGCCTCGTCCGACTCCTCGACCGTGCCGCGAGCCTTGAGGAAGCTACGACCCAGCGAGATCGCCGTGTAGACGATGACGACGAGGACGACCCACTTGATCGCGGTCACGTCGAGGGACTTGACGATGAACACCGCGAGGAGGACGCCGATGACGCCGAACACCGCGGTGACGGCGGTGAGCCGGCGCGAGTAGGAGCCGAGGCGGACGAACTCGGAGCTGCCGATCGGAACGGACAGCGCGCACGCGCCCATCATGATCGGGAAGGCGGCGACGGGGTTCATGCCGAGCGCGTAGGTCGCGGCCATCGTGAGGGCGTACGAGCCGATGCCGACGTTGTTGAGGGCGCCGAAGACGAACATCGCGACGACGCCGACGACGAACTTCCAGCCGGTGAGCTCGGTGGCCTGGCCGTCGGAGGGGATCCAGCCGAGCTGGCCCGCGAGGATGAGCAGCGCGGTCACGCTGAGGCCGACGGCGATGAAGCCGCGGATGACGTTGACCGGCAGCTTCACGACGAAGCGCGGGCCGATGTACGCGCCGGCGGCCTGGGCCGCGATGAGGCTGAAGAGCGTGACGAGACCGACCTCGATGCTCGAGATGTAGGAGACCGCCATGACGGCGACCGGGATGACGCACTGGGTGTTGAGGGTGCCGGGGAGCCTCTTGTCCGAGACCCACTTGAGGCGGCGGTAGACGATCGTCGAGATCGCGAAGTCGGAGATGCCGAAGGTCGAGAAGAAGAACGTGACGGTCGAGGAAAAGGCCTGGGCCCAGATGTTGCCGGGTTCGGCCTTGGCCTCGGCCCGGTGGCGCAGGAGGTCGCGGACGAACACGACGGCGAACACGAGGTTGACCGCAATGACGAGTCCGAGCAGGACGTACAGCATGGGGTGCTCCTGAAGGAAGGGCGGGCCGACGTTGGCCCAGCGACGGACGCCTTCCTCGTTCACGGTTGGCCACCCGATATTCAGGAGGTCTGCGCCCAGTGACAGTGCAATGGTATTGAGCGCCGGGTGCCAAGATCGGGACCATGGGCCCGAGTGAGATCTACGAGCAGTTGTCGCAGACGCCGGTGGCGGGCAGGGCCGTGAAGCACGTTGGGCAGACGGCGACGGGTGCCTCGCGTCGGGCCGGTGTGCGCGGGGTCGTCGAGCGGGGCGTTCGGGTGCGGGGCGTGCGGGCGGGAGCGGCCTCGACCACCGGTCCCGGGACGTCGAAGCCGCGTCGGCGCAGGAGCGTCGCCGTGGCCTGCGCGCCGCCGTGGAACTCCTCGGGCGTCGCGAGCCGGCCCGTCGCGAAGCGGTGCGCGACGCCGAGGAGCGCCCGCGCGTCGTACTCGCGACCCTCGTGGCGGAGCGGTGCGTCGCCCGAGGGCGGGAAGCCGTAGAGCGTGAGGAAGTCCTCCGCTCCACGGGCGTCGTACTCGGCGATCGCCTGGAGGATGTGCTGCTGGGTCACGGAGGAGAACTGGGCCACTCCACGACCCTAACCCCGCCCGGGTCAGGCGTCGGCGAGCCGACGGGGACGGTAGGCCTCGACGAGTCGGTCGAACAGCGCGTCGAGCCGCGGGTCGACGGTGCGGCGGGCGGCGTCCTCGTCGTGCCAGGCGACGATCTCCTCCGCGCCCTGGGCGAACGTCGTGCGGGCGGTGAACCACGGCACCAGGCCCCGGACCTTGGAGTTGTCGAAGATCATCGTGTTCGACTTGTCGCCGAGCAGCCCCGCGCCGAGGTCCGGGTCGTTCGCGGCGATCGCGTCCGAGGCGACGTGGACGAGCTCCGGCTCGACGCCCGCCGCGCGGCCGAGAGTGCGGAAGATCTCGTTCCACGTCAGTGCCTCGTCCGACGTGATGTGGAAGGCCTCGCCGATCGCGGCCGGCTTGCCGAGCAGTCCGGTGAACGCGACCGCGAAGTCGCGCGCGTGGGTGAGCGTCCACAGTGAGGAGCCGTCCCCGGGGACGACGACGGGGCGGCCCGTCCGCATCCGCTCGAGCACCGTCCACCCGCCGTCGAGGGGGATCGAGGTGCGGTCGTAGGTGTGGGACGGGCGCACGACGGTCACGGGGAGGCCGTGCTCGGCGTGCTGGGCGAACAGCAGCTCCTCGCACGCGATCTTGTTGCGCGAGTACTCCCAGAACGGGTTGTCGAGCGGGGTGTCCTCGGTGACCGGGAGGTGGCTCGGCGGGGTCTGGTAGGCCGACGCGGAGCTGATGAAGAGGTGCTGGCCCGTCCGGTCCCGGAAGGCATCGACCGCGGTGCGCACGTGCTCGGGCGTGAAGGACAGGAAGTCCGCGACGACGTCGAAGTCGCGCCCCTTCGTCGCCGCACGCACGGCGTCCGCGTCGCGCACGTCCGCGACGATCCGCTCGACGCCGTCCGGGACGGGGCGGGTCGACGTCGTGCCGCGGTTGAGGACGCTCACCTCCCAGTCGGACCCGAGCGCGTCGGCCACGCAGGCCGAGCTGATGATGCCGGTGCCGCCGAGAAAGAGGACGCGTGAGCTCATGGGGGCTTCCTTGTCTCCGAGAGGTGCGGAGTCCTCACGCTAGCGCGGGGGCGGTGAGGGAGCAGGGTGAGGGTCCGCGACCTCGGAGGCCCGGCCTCAGTGCCCCTGGAGTGCCGGGACGCCGGCGTCCGGCTCGGGGATGACCGCCTTCTGGCGCGGCGTCAGCCGGGCGTCCTTGCGACCCAGGCGCTCGACGCGGGCGAGCCAGCCGGCGCGCTTCTCGGGCGAGGAGTGGCGGACCTGGGCGAAGCGCGTCGTGCCCACGGTCTTCACGCCGGTGTAGCCGAGGACGGCGTGCGTGAGCGAACGCAGGGCGGCCTTGCGGTACTGGAGGGTGTCCCACCAGGTCGGGCCGTCGAGCGTCATGATCACCCGCGCGGTGCGGCCCGCGAGCCGCTTGTCCCAGAACTGGGAGTTCGGGCGGTAGGCGTAGACGAACTGGGAGAGGAAGACGCGGTCGATCCAGGCCTTGAGGATCGCCGGGTAGGTGCCCCACCACTGCGGGAAGACGAGGACGAGGTGGTCCGCGTCCCGGAGGAGGTCGATCATGCGGTCGACGTCGGGCTCGCGGGCGGGGGTCTGGGCCTTGCCTTGCCAGCGCAAATGGGAACCCTCACGGGACGCGAGGTCGAAGTCGGTGTCGCCGAGGCGCAGGACGGTGACGTCGGCGCCCGCGGCGCGTGCCCCGTCGGCGTAGGAGTCGGCGAGCGCGCCGCACAGGCTGGCGCTGCGCGGGTGGCCGAGGACGACGAGGATGCGGGGTCTGGTGGTCATGCGTGGTGTCCCTTCGCGAGCACGGTGTCGAGCATGAGCTGCATGTCCGCGTGGACGCGGGGGAGGTCGAGGTCGTCGCGGCCGACGAACATCCGGGTGAACTCCTCCTCGAGGAAGTCGCCGACCTCGTGGGCGAGGCGCTGGCCCTCGTCGGTGAGCGTGAGCAGCACGCGGCGGGCGTTGGCCCGGTCGGCGACCGTGCGGACGTAACCCTTCTCGACGAGGCCCGGCACGCGCTTGCTCACAGCGGCCTTGGTCACGCGCAGGCACTCGGCCATGTGCGTGATGTCGACCGGTTGGCTCTCCTCGAGGACCGTGAGGAAGGTGAACTGGCTGATCGTGAGGCCCCACCGCGCGGTGAGGAGCTCGTCTGCGTACGCGTCGAGCGCCGAGACGAGATGGTTGAGGGTGAAGGTGATGCGCGAACTCATGCCGATGAGTCAACGGGTTGACACGCTAGTTGTCAACCCGTTGACAACTAGCGTGTCAATGGGTTGACTACCCCTGCTCGACGCGGGTGCGCAAGGTTGCGAGGCCGGGCCCGGTCAGTTCGTCGAGGTATGCAGCCCGGCCTGCCATCGCCATGACGAGGGCGAGCGTCGGGCCCGTGACCAGCGGACCGGCCCCTGAGGCGAACGGCCCGTCGTCCGCGCGCAGCTCGAGCCCGGCGACACGCGTCCGGCTCGGGACGGCGAAGTCGCGTCGGGCGAAGTACTCCGCGACGGGCGTGAGGGCGTCGGGGCTCGGGGCGCGGGGGAGGCCGAGCGGGCGCCGGATGTCTTGGGCGTGGACGACGACTTCACCCAGGAACGCCGCGGTGTCGCCGGACGCGGCGATCGTGCTGCGGAGGACCGCCTGGAACCGCTCGAGCGTCTCCGCCGGGGTGCGGCCCTTGTGCTCGGCGAGCCGCCGCTGGTTGTGGACGTCTGGTCGGAACCTCGCGCCGACGATGCTGCGCAGCCACGCCCACCTGCCCACGCTCGCCGCAGCCGTGAGGTGCGCGACGACGTCCTCGACGTCCCACTCGCCGCACAGGGTTCGCTCGCGCCACTGCTCGGGGCGCAGGTCGGCGAGGTCCGTTGCGAGGTGGGCGCGCTCGGCGTGCATGAGCTCCCACAGGCGGGCGCTGCTCCCGGTGGGAGATGTGCGAGGGCTCATCGGGCGGCTCCTTGCCGTCGTCACTACTGATTCCGTAGCGGCAACTATTCTTCTCAAAGTACGATGTGTCAATGGGATCTCGACGGTCGTACGGCTCGTACAACGACGGCTGCGCGGCCGCCCATGCGCTCGACCTCGTGGGGGACCGGTGGACGATGATCATCGTGCGCGAGCTGCTGCTCGGGCCCAAGAGGTTCACGGACATCCAGCGCGACGTCCTCGGGATCGGGCCGGCCGTCCTCACCCAACGCCTCCACGACCTCGAGGGCAGCGGCGTCCTCCGGCGGCGCCAGCTGCCCGGCCAAGGGCGCGTCGACGTGTACGAGCTCACCGACTGGGGGCGCCGGCTCGAAGACGTGAACACCGCGCTGTCGCGGTGGGCCGTGGAGTCTCCCAGGCTGCCGCTCGAGGCGGAGATGAGCCCGGACACCGTCGTCCTCGCGATGCGGGCCCATGCTCGGCCCGCGCCGGGGGTGGACGGGCAGCGGCTCGTCGCGCTCGCCCTCACGGACTCGCGCCGGGACGACGCGGCGCCTGTGGCGTACCTCGCGCGGGTGTCGCCGGCCAGCACGACGGTCGAGCGCGTCGCCGAGCCGGGCCGGGCCGACGCGGAGGTGTCGACGACGACGCGCGACTGGAAGGCCTGCATCATCGGCGGCATCGCGCTCGAGGAGCTGCCCGGGGTCGAGGTGACGGGGGA
>JAFABT010000130.1 GCA_023425905.1 Actinomycetes bacterium
CCTCCTGGGTCGAGGAGGTCATTCGCCTCACGGGCATCGGGTCGGTCGCGGACAAGCGCGTCAAGGGCTTCTCGCTCGGCATGGGTCAGCGGCTCGGCATCGCCGCCGCCCTGCTCGGCGACCCGCACACGCTCATCCTCGACGAGCCGGTCAACGGCCTCGACCCCGAGGGCGTCCACTGGGTCCGCACCCTGCTGCGCCACCTCGCGGGCGAGGGTCGCACGATCCTGCTCTCGTCCCACCTCATGAGCGAGATGCAGCTCACCGCGGACCGGCTCGTCGTCCTCGGCCGCGGCCGGGTCATCGCCGACGCGTCGGTCGCCGAGCTCGTCGCCCGCACGACGACGAAGGTCGCCCGGGTGACGAGCCCGCGCGCCGACGAGCTCGCGACGGCCTTGCGGACCGCCGGGGCGACCGTGACCCTCGTGGGCCCCAGCGTCCTTGAGGTCTCGGGCATGGCCGCCCAGGGCGTCGGTGACCTCGCGGCGACCCAGGGCATCGCGCTCCACGAGCTCGTCGACCAGACGAGCTCGCTCGAGGACGCCTACCTCGCCCTCACGAACGACCAGGTCGAGTACCGCTCGGGCGAGGCAGGCCCCGCCAGCTCGACGACCGGCGCCGCCGCCGGTGCGGCTCCCGTCCACGCCGACGCCCTCGCAGGAGGCACCCGATGAGCACGACCACCCTCTCCTCCGGCAGCCCGACCCCGGTGCAGCACCGCCCGGGCACCCTCGGGGTCGCGCACACCGTGACCTTCGGCCGCCTCGTGCGTGCCGAGTGGATCAAGGTCCGCTCGCTGCGCTCGACGTACTGGACCCTCGGCGCCGCCGCCTTCCTCCACGGGCTCATCCCGACGCTCGTCGGCCTCGCGGTCACGCTCAACGGCGAGGACGGCATGGCGTCCTCGCCCGCGGACAGCTTTGCGCTCCTCGGCTTCGGCACGTCGCTGTCGGTGTTCCTCGTCATCGTGTTCGCAGTGCTGCAGATCACCGGCGAGTACCGCACGGGCCTCATCCGCTCGTCGTTCGCGGCCGATCCCCGGCGGCTGCCGACGCTCGGCGCGAAGGCCGTCGTCGTCACGGGGGCGGCGGTCGTCGTCGGCCTCCTCGGCACCCTGCTCGCCGTCCTCGGCACGCTGCCGTTCTCAGCCCTCGACCTCGACCTCCGCCTCGTCGACGCCGAGACGTGGCGCCTGCTGTTCGGGCCGACGCTCTACATCACCGGCTGGGCGCTGTTCTCGCTCGGCATCGGGGCGCTGCTGCGCTCGACGGCCGCGACGCTGTCGATCGTCATCGTCTACCTCATGATCCTCGACGGCATCCTCATGTTCGTGCCGCTCGACGTCATCCGGTCGATCTACCCGTACCTCCCCGCGCCGGCCTCGGCCGGGGTCACGCAGGGCGGGACGATGGGGGACGTCTCCGGGATGTTCCTGCCTGACACACTCTCCGCATGGCAGGGATTCGGGGTCTTCGGGATCTGGGTGGCCGTCGTGTTCGTGGGCGCGGCGCTGCTCGTGCGTCGGAGGGACGCCTGAGCCTCGTCCGCCCCGGGGGCCCGCGATCTGCTCACGAGGTCGCGGGCCCCGTCGTCGTCGCCCCCACCGAGGCCGGCTCACCCGCCTTCGACGAGCTCTCCGCCCGGCGCCTGGGCGTCGTCCGCCGGTTCTTCCTGCGCCGCCCGGTCGCGGCCGATCTCCTCGTCGTCGCGTTCTTCCTCCTCGCCGGGCTCACGGACGGCCCGGGGCCCGCCGGGTCGCCGACCCTCTGGGTGCTCGTCGCCCTCGGGGCGGTGCTGCTGCTGCGACGACGGCACGAGCCCGTCCTCGTCGCTGCGGGCGTCACGGTGCTCGCGGTCGTCCACGTCGCGGCGCTCGGCACGCTCGGCGGCTTCGAGCTCGGCGCGGCCTTCGCGATGTACGCGATCGCGGCCAACCGGCCCGCCCGCACGGCCTGGACCTCGCTGCTCCTCATCCACCTCACCCTGGGCGCCGCGACCGTCGCATGGATGGCGACCGACACGCTGCCCACCGTCACCGCGCCGGGCGCCGAGCCTCAGGTGCTCGATCTCGGGGCGGCCAGGCTCGGCAGCGTGCTCATGCTCGGATTCGTCCTCGTCACGTCCTTCGGCATCGGGACGTCGGTGCGCAACCGCCGCCAGCACGTCGCCGACCTCGTCGAGCGCGCGAACCGCCTCGCCCGCGAGCGCGACCAGGAGAGTCGCATCGCCCGCGCCTCGGAGCGCGCCCGCATCTCACGCGAGATGCACGACGTCGTCGCCCACTCGCTCTCCGTGATGATCACGCTCGCCGACGGGGCCGACGCGGCGCTCGACAGGACGCCCGAACGGGCCCGGGAGGCGCTGCGCATGCTCTCCGAGACCGGACGCGGGGCGCTCGGCGACATGCGCCGGGTGCTCGGTGTGCTCCACGGCGACGACGCCCCGCTCGAGCCCACTCCGGGCGCCCCCGACCTCGCAGACCTCGTCGCGAGCGTGCGCACCGCGGGGCTCCCCGTGCGGTGCGAGGTGACCGGGCCGGGCCTGCCCGAGGACACTCACAAGCAGCTCGCCGTGTACCGCATTGTCCAGGAGGCCCTCACGAACACCCTGCGGTACGCCCCGGGCGCCACGGACGTCTCGGTCGAGATCGCGACGTCCGCGCACGGCACCGTCGTCACGGTGACCGACTCGGGCGGCACCCTGCCGACCCGGCCCCACCAGGGGTCCGGGCACGGGATCATCGGCATGAGCGAACGCGCGCACGTCTACGGTGGGACCGTCGAGGCCGGCCCCTACGCCACCGGGTGGCGCGTGCGGGCGGAGCTCGTGTGGACCTAGCGACGCCGCACGACGGCCGACGTCCCGCGCGTCACCGCCCCACCAGCACCGCCCCACCAGCGCCGCAGGCCCCAGCACCGCAGCCCTCAGCACCGCCCCAGGAAAGGCCGACATGATCCGCGTCCTCCTCGCCGACGACCAGGCCCTGCTACGCATGGGCTTCCGCCTCGTCCTCGACGCGGCCGACGACCTCACCGTCGTCGGCGAGGCGGGCGACGGCCGGACGGCGATCGAGCAGACGGCGGCGCTCAGCCCCGACGTCGTCCTCATGGACGTGCGGATGCCGGGCCTCAACGGGATCGAGGCGACCGCGCGGATCACCGCGGAGCACCCGGACACGCGGGTCCTCATCCTCACGACCTTCGACCTCGATGAGTACGCCTTCGCCGCGCTCCGGGCGGGCGCGAGCGGGTTCCTCCTCAAGGACGCCCGACCCGCTGAGCTCATCGCGGCGATCCGCGACATCGCGAGCGGCGACGCCGTCGTGTCGCCGCGGATCACCCGGCGCATGCTCGAGCTGTTCAGCCCACAGCTGCCGACGGACGGCGCGGTCGCGCCCGGCCCGGCCACCGGCCAGGTCGACCCGCGCATCGCCCAGCTGACGGCGCGGGAGCGCGAGGTGCTGTGCGCGGTCTCCGAGGGGATGTCGAACGCGGAGATCGCCGAGCGCTTCGTCCTGTCCGAGGCGACCGTGAAGACGCACGTCGGACGGATCCTCGCCAAGCTCGGCGTGCGCGACCGGGTTCAGGCCGTCGTCCTCGCCTACGAGACGGGCCTCGCACCCACGCGGTGACCGGGCTCGACGCCGGCCCGCGTGACCCTCAACGACCCGTGCGCCGCGGGCCCTTCCGGGGTCGTGCGGGACGCGCACCGGCACGTCGGCCCTGCGCGCCGCCACCGCTCGTCTGGCGCGCACCGCTCTTCTGGCCCGCAGCGCTCTTCTGGCCCGCAGCGCTCTTCTGACCCGCAGCGCTCTTCTGACCCGAGCGCGGCTGCCCCTCGGCCACCGCGCCCCGTCGGCCGCCGCGCGACTCGGGCGCGGTCGGATCGGGCGCCGTGCTCCCACGACCGCGTGAGCTGTGCGCCGTCCGGCCACGGACGATGCCGATGAGCTCCTCGACGAGGTCAGGGGCGTCGTCGGCGAGCGGCCACGCGAGGCCGACCCGGCTGGTCGGCGCATCGACGACGGGCCGGTACGTCACGTCCTTGCGGTGGTGGAACCGGGCGATCGACTGGGGCACGAGCAGCACGCCGACGCCGGCCGCGACGAGCGCGACCGCGTCGGCCGTCGTCGCCGGCCGCTCGAGTGCGGGCTGCCCCGGCAACGCCACCTCCCACCCGAGGACGTCGTCACGCGGGTGGAGCACGACGTCGTCGGCGAGGCCGGCGAGCGCGATCTCCTCCGCCGCGGTCACCGCATGGTCGACCGGGACGACGACGACCGTCCGCTCCTCGTAGAGCGGGATCGCGTGCAGCACCTCGGGATCGACCGGGAGCCGCACGAGCCCCGCCGCGACCGTGCCCTCGCGTTGCTCAGCGACCTCGGCGTGCGCGTCGGCCGCCGCGACGGGCTCGACCTCGAGGGGGACGTCGGGCAGCCGCTCGTGCCACACGCGGACCCACTTGGCGGGCGTGACGCCCGGAACCACGATCAGCCGCACGCTCGTCGCCATCGGGCCAGGCTAGTTGCCGCGACCGCCCGTTCTCGCACCACCGCGCCAGGGCCGTACCCTGGGAGCATGAGCCGAGCCAAGTCCCCGCAGTCCATGAAGCCCGCGACGGCGGCCAAGAAGCTCGGCATCTACCTGCCTGCGGCGCCCGCGGAGTTCCAGTCCAGGGACGTCACCCGGGACGAGCTCGACGCGATGCAGTCCGACCCGCCCGAGTGGCTCCGTGAGCTCCGGGCGCACGGCCCGCACCCCCGTCCCGTCGTCGCGGCGCGGCTCGGGATCTCGATCGCGGGGCTCGGGCGCAACGACCTGCTCGAGCCGCTCACGACCGAGCAGATCCGCGCGATCATCGACGAGGCACCCGCGTGGCTGTTCACCGAGCGCGCGACCTACGCCGAGGTGCGGCGCGAGGAGCAGCGGATCAAGGAGCGCGACGACGCCCGCCGGGCCGTCGGCGACGGGCCGGGACACTTCGCGGCGAAGAACCCCGGCGCCGCCGCGGCCGACGAGGCCTGAGCAGCCGCACTCTCCTCCACGACGCGAGGGGCCCCCCCCGGGGGGCCGGGGGG
>JAFABT010000139.1 GCA_023425905.1 Actinomycetes bacterium
GGCGTGGCGCGTCGCCCGGGCGCTCGAGCCACCCGGGCGCTCGAGCCAGCCCGGCGCTCGAGCCCCCCCGGGCGTCAGTGCCCGCGGAGCCGCTCGATGTCGCGGCGCTCGCGCTTGGTGGGCCGACCCGCACCGCGGTCCCGCGTCGGCACGTGGATCATCTCCTCGCGCGGCGGGGGAGGAGGGGTGCGGTCCTCGAGGCACTCCGCGGCGGCGGCAGCGCCCACCCGCCGCTCGACGACGCGGCGTACGACGACGACCTTCTCGGGCCCGTCCCCGCGCACCCGGATCTCGTCACCCGCTCGGACGGACGTCGCCGGCTTGGCCTTCTCGCCGTTGACGCGGACGTGCCCGGAGCGGCACGCGGCAGCGGCGAGCGCCCGCGTCCGGAAGAGGCGGACGCACCACGTCCAGCGGTCGACGCGCGTCTGTCCCACGTCGGGCGGAAGCTGCACCCGTTGCGGCGCCGGCTCACGGCTCGCGGCAAGGTCGGGGGAGGTGCTCACCGCTCGAGCGTAGGCGCCGCCGCCTCCCGCCGGGGTGACCGACGGGAGGCGGGGCTGCTCGTCACGCGCGGGACGCGGCCGGGCGCATCGCGCGGTAGGTGCGGATGAGGTGCTGCGTGGAGGGGTCCTGCGCGTCGAGCGCCGCCTCGTCCCCGCTCACGGCCGGAGCGACCTCGAGCGCGAGCTTCTTGCCCAGCTCGACGCCCCACTGGTCGAAGGAGTCGATGCCCCACACGACGCCCTGGACGAAGGTGATGTGCTCGTACAACGCGATGAGCTGGCCGAGCACCGAGGGCGTGAGTGCCGGGGCGAGGATCGACGTCGTCGGGCGGTTCCCGGCGAAGACGCGCGCCGAGACGAGGTCCTCGGCCGTGCCCTCCGCGCGGACCTCGTCGGCCGTCTTGCCGAAGGCGAGGGCCTTCGTCTGGGCGAAGAAGTTCGCGAGGAACAGCTCGTGGACGTCCGCGTCGCCGTCGCGCAGCGGGTGCGCCGGGTTGGCGACCGCGATGAAGTCGGCGGGGATGAGCCGCGTGCCCTGGTGGATGAGCTGGTAGAACGCGTGCTGGCCGTTCGTGCCCGGCTCGCCCCAGAAGATCTCACCGGTCTGGCTCGTCACCGGGGTGCCGTCCCAGCGCACCGACTTGCCGTTCGACTCCATCGTCAGCTGCTGCAGGTACGCGGCGAAGCGATGCAGCGACTGGGCGTACGGGAGCACGGCGTGCGTGTGGGCGTCGAGGAAGTTCACATACCAGACGTTGAGCAGCCCCATGAGGACAGGGACGTTGCGGGCGAACGGCGTCGTGCGGGCGTGCTCGTCGATCGCGTGGAAGCCCGCGAGCAGCTCCGCGAAGCGGTCCGGGCCGATCGCGATCGCGAGCGACGTGCCGATCGCGGAGTCGAGCGAGTAGCGACCGCCGACCCAGTCCCAGAACCCGAAGGCGTTCGCGGGGTCGATGCCGAAGTCCGCGACCTTGTCGAGCGCGGTCGAGACCGCGACGAAGTGCTTGGCGACCGCGCCCGTGCGGGCCTCGTCGGAGTCGTCGATCGCACCGGCGGCGCGCAGCTGCTCCCACAGCCAGTCGCGGGCGAGGCGTGCGTTCGTGAGGGTCTCGATCGTGCCGAAGGTCTTCGAGGCGACGATGAAGAGCGTCGTCGCCGGGTCGAGGCCCGCAAGCGTCTGCGCGACGTCCGTCGGGTCGATGTTCGAGACAAACCGCACCTCGAGGCCGTCCTGCACGTAGGGGAGGAGCGCCTCGTACGCCATGACGGGGCCCAGGTCGGAGCCGCCGATGCCGATGTTGACCACCGTGCGCACCGGCTGCCCGGTCACCCCGGTCCACTCGCCCGAGCGCACCTTCTCCGCGAAGGCGTAGACCTTCGCGAGGACGGCGTGGACGTCGGCGTCGACGTCCTGACCGTCGACGACGAGCGCGGGCTGCACGCCCTCCGGCCGGCGCAGCGCGGTGTGGAGGACGGCGCGGTTCTCGGTGACGTTGATGCGCTCTCCGGCGAACATCGCGTCGAGGCGTCCGGCGAGGTCGACCTCGTCCCCGAGGCGGGTGAGCAGGTCGAGCGTCTCGTCGGTGAGGAGGTTCTTCGACAGGTCGACGTGGAGGTCACCGGCCGTGAACGAGAGCCGGGCGGCCCGCTCGGGGTCGGTCGCGAACCAGCCGCGCAGGTCGGGCTCGAGCGCGTCACGGTGAGCAGCGAGCGAGGACCAGGCGGCGGTCTGCGTGGCGTCGATGGGCGTGGCGTTCACAGTTCTCCTTCTCGGGGTGGGCGGGTCCCACGGTATTGCCTCGACGGCGCGACGGTGCCGCTAGGCCTCGATACGTCCGACCTCGAGCCGGAGCGTGCACACCTGGTCCGGGCCGCCGGGCACGAAGGTCCCCGCGACCGCGGGGCCCGGGTGCCCGTCGAGGATCCCGCGGACGACGCCGTGGTGGATCCCGCAGACGACCTCGGGCTGGTCCCGTGCGAGGTCCTGCAACGGGCAACGCCGCACGCGTACACCCAGCCCGTCCTCCGTCGGCGCGGGCTCGAAGCCGAGCTCGGCGAGATGCTCGTGGAGCACGGCGAGCTGGTGCGCGAGCGCCGCCTCGTCCGAGCCGTCGACGTCGTCCTCCGCCGCGCGCGCACGCGCCCAGGCGCGGCCTGCCTCCTCCGCGGCGTCCGCCGCGACCGACATCGGCTGTCCGTAGCCCTGGACGAGGATCCGCACGAGGTGGTCCCGCGCCGGTGACGTCGACAGCGCCTCGTCGAGGTCGTCGACCGCACGGAAGACGATGCGCGGCCGACCACGGGTCGTGCGCTGCTCGGGCGCTCGAGTGACGAACCCGCAGGCGACGAGGCGGTCGAGGTGCTCACGGACGGTGTTGACGTGCAGCCCGACCTGCTGCGCGATCGCGTCGACGCCGAGGCCGTCCGCGGCGCGCTCGAGCGCACGGAGGATCTCCACTCGACGCTCCGAGCCGAGGGCCTGGTAAGCGCGGGTCCGAAGGCTGGCCATGGCTCGATCCTCCCGCCGGGAACGGGCGTGGTTGCGGGACCAAAGGGCACGGTGGTCCTAGGGTGCAGCCATGACCTCAGCCGGTCCCGACGCCGCAACCGCCGCACCCCCAGCGCTCGCTCTGCACGGCCTCACCAAGATCTTCGGCGCGACGCGCGCGGTCGACGCGCTCGATCTCGAGATTCCGGTCGGCTCGTTCTTCGGGGTCGTCGGTCCCAACGGGGCGGGCAAGACGACGACGCTGTCGATGGCGACCGGTCTCCTGCGCCCCGACGCCGGGCGGGTGCTCGTGCACGGCACCGACCTGTGGGCCGACCCGGGCGGCGCCAAGCCTCTGCTCGGCGTGCTGCCCGATGGTCTGCGGGTCTTCGACCGGCTCACCGGGGCCGAGCTCATCTCGTACGCGGGGCTGCTGCGCGGGATGGACCCCGACGTCGTGCGCGCACGCCGGGACGACCTGCTCGACGCACTCGACCTCGGGACGGCGGGCAGCACGTGCGTCGTCGACTTCTCCGCGGGGATGCTCAAGAAGGTGACGCTCGCCTGCGCACTCGTCCACGCCCCCCGGGTGCTCGTGCTCGACGAGCCCTTCGAGGCGGTCGACCCCGTCTCGGGCGGCTCGATCCGCGAGATCCTGCGTGCCTTCGTCGCCGCCGGGGGAACGGTCGTCCTCTCGAGTCACGTCATGGCTCTCGTCGAGCAGCTGTGCGACCGGGTCGCGGTCGTCGCCGCGGGACGGGTCGTCGCCACCGGGACGGTCGACGAGGTCCGCGGGGACGTCGACCTCGAGCAGCGCTTCGTCGAGCTCACGGGCTCCGGGCGCGTCCGACGGGAGCTCGCGTGGCTGCGACCCTCCTGAGGCTGCGGCTCGCGCTGCTGCGAGGCACCGTGCGCCGCGACCCGTGGCGCCTCGTGCTCCTGGGCCTGGGCGGACTGTGGGTCCTCACGATGCTGCCGAGCCTCGTGCTCGCGGGCGCGTGGCTGCGACAGCAGCCGGCCCAGTCGGCGACCGATGTGCTCGTCGTGCTCGGTTCGATCGTCCTCGTCGGCTGGTTCGTCGTGCCGGTCCTTCTCTTCGGTGTCGACGACGCGCTCGACCCCCGGCAGTTCGCGACCTTCGCGGTGCCCGCTCGTCGCCTCGTGCCGGGGCTGCTGCTCGCGGCGTGCGTGAGCGTCCCGGCGCTCTTCGCCGCCCTGCTCGCGGGGGTGCCGCTGCTCGGCTGGTCCGCGAGCGGACCGGCGGCCGTGCTGCTCGCGGCGGCCGCGGTCCCTGTCGTCGTCGTCACGTGCGTCCTTGCCGCCCGGCTCTCGACCGCGCTCGGTTCGCTCGTCGTCACCTCGCGTCGCGCGAGGGTCGTCGCCGCTCTCCTCGGCGCGGCGGTGCTCGGGGCTGCCGTGTGGGGGTTCGTCCGCATCGCGCGCCTCGGGCTCGAGGCGGCTCTCGAGCGGGTCCCGGGTCTGGCCGAGCTGCTCTCGTTCACCCCGCTCGGGGCGGCGTGGGCGGCGCCCGGGCTCGCGGCGTCAGGTGATGTGGTGGGTGGGGT
>JAFABT010000144.1 GCA_023425905.1 Actinomycetes bacterium
TCGGCGCGAACGGCGCCGGCAAGTCCACCCTCCTGCGGGCGCTCGCCGGGCTCGCCCCGGGATCCGGCACCGTCGCAGGCGATCGGGTCGCCTACGTCCCCCAGGACCCGGAACACCTCCTGCTCACGCGATCCGTCCGCGCCGAGGTCACCCGAGACGCCGTACCGGGCACCGACGTCGACGCGCTTCTCGAGGACGTCGGCCTGCTCGAGCACGCCGACCGCGACCCCTTCCGGCTCTCCGGCGGGCAGCAACGGCTGCTCGGCCTCGCCGCCGTCGCTGCGGAGCGCAGCGGCGTCGTCCTGCTCGACGAGCCGTCCGGGGCGCTCGACCTCGTCAGCGCACGGGCCGTCGCCCGGGTCGTCGAGGCGATGAGGTCCGCCGGCCGGGCGGTCGTCCTCGTGACCCATGACCTCGTGCTGGCTGCGGAGATCGCCGACGAGGCCGTCGTGCTGGCGCGCGGCAGGGTCGTCCGTGCCGGACCCGTCCGTGACGTCATCGCCGCAGTCGTCCATGCGACGCTCGTCGATCGTGCCCGGGGCCGCTGGGGTCTGCTCGCGCCCGAGGTGCTCGTCGAGCGCCACCGGCTCGTCGCGACGCCGGGGATCAGCGCATGAGACCCGAGCGGGGTCCGAGCGTGCTCCACCAGCGCGACCCCACCGTCAAGCTCGTCCTCGTCCTCGTGCTCACGTGCGCGATGCTCGCCGTCACGGACCCGGTCACCCCGACGCTCACCCACGTCGCCGTCGTCGCGGGAGTCCTCGCGTGCGGCGCGCTCACGCCCCGCGCGGTGGTCATGGGCCACCTCGTGCTGGCCGGCTTCGCGGTCGGCGTCGTCGTCGTCAACGTCGTCACGCGTCCGGGCCCGCCCGTCCACCTCGGCCCGCTCGAGATCTCCGCACCCGGGCTCGAGATCGGATGGGCGCTCGCCGTCCGTGCGCTCACGACGGGCGTGCTCGCCCTCGCGCTCACCGCGACGACGGACCCCTACCGCCTCATGACGAGTGTGCGCGTCCACGCACGCGTCCCGGCGCCCGTCACGTTCGCGGTGCTCGCTGCCGCAAGCATCCTGCACAGCCTGCCGCGCTCGTGGGAGACGATCCGGGCCGCGCACGCGCTGCGCGACCCGGGAGCGAAGGCACAGAGCCGAGCCGTGCGTACCCGTGCGCTCCCCCGTCGACCGGCCGCGCTCGCACCGGCGGCGCTCGCGCTGCTCGTCACGTCCCTGCGCCGCGGGGAGCGTCTCGCGGTGTCCATGCAGACGCGGGGCCTGGGGACCGGGCCGCGCACGACGTACCGACCCGCCCCGCTCGACCGCGGTGACCTCGCCCTCGCCGTCGTCGTCCTCGCCGGCTACGGCCTGCTGCTCACGGTGAGCGCCTGGGCAGGGTGGCTCCGGGGTCCCGGAGGTCTGCTCACCTAGTGCGCGTCAGACCGACGTGCCCACGGTCGCGTCCTCGACCGGCACGACGCGCGGCCACCAGTCGTCGGCAGACGGCTCCCACGTCGTCGGGTCGGCAGCGACCTGCTCGCCCGAACGGATGTCCTTGACCTCGTGGACGCGCAGGGCTCCGTCGGGACCGGTGGACCCGTCAGCGGGGAACCACACGAAGGGCACTCCTCGACGATCGGCGTACTTGATCTGCTTGCCGAACTTCGCCGCGGCCGGCGCGACCTCGACGGGGATGCCGCGGGCACGGAGCGACGCCGCCACCGCGTCCGACACCGGGCGGGTCTCTTCGCTCGTCACGGCGACGACGACGGCGCTGGGCACCGACCGGGTCGCGCGGACAAGACCGGCGCCGAGCAGCCTCGACACGAGTCGCGACACCCCGATCGACAGGCCGACGCCCGGGTAGGTCGTCTTCCCGTCCGAGGCGAGCGTGTCGTAGCGCCCGCCCGAGCAGATCGAGCCGAGCTGCTCGTGACCGACGAGGACGGACTCGTAGACCGAACCCGTGTAGTAGTCGAGACCGCGCGCGATCTTGAGGTCAGCCACCACCGTGCCAGGCGCGCGCTCCGACGCTGCGGCGACGAGCGCGCCGAGCTCGGCGAGGCCCTGCTCGAGAAGGTCCGTCACTGCGCCATGCTCCTCGGCGAGCGCCCGCACCCGGTCGACGACGCCCACGTCGGCGCCGCGGATGGCGGCGAGCGCGAGGACGGCGCCGGACTGGGCCACGGTGGCACCCGCTTCAGCCATGAGCAGGTCGCGCACGGCGTCGGGCCCGATCTTGTCGAGCTTGTCGACGGAGCGGAGGACCACCTCGACGTCACCGAGACCGAGCCCCTGCGTGAAGCCCTCGACGACGCGACGGTTGTTCACGAGGATCTGCACGGGCGGCAGTCCGATCGAGGCGAGCTCGGCGAACGCTGCGGCCATGACGAGCGGCAGCTCGACCTCGAGGTGGTAAGGCAGCTCACCAGCGCCGACGACGTCGATGTCGGCTTGGACGAACTCGCGGAAGCGACCGTCCTGGGGTCGTTCTCCCCGCCACACCTTCTGGATCTGGAACCGACGGAAGGGGAAGGCGAGGTGACCGGCGTTCTCCAGCACGTAGCGCGCGAAGGGCACGGTGAGGTCGAAGTGCAGCCCGAGCTGCTTGTCCCGGTCCTCGGGTGCGTCGGCGTCCTCCTGCAGCCGCCTGAGGACGTAGACCTCCTTGGACGTCTCACCCTTGCGCAACAGCTGGTCGAGCGGCTCGACCGCGCGCGTCTCGATCCCCGCGAAACCGTGGAGCTCGAACGTGCGGCGCAGGGTGTCGAGGACGTGCTGCTCGACGAGGCGCCCCTCGGGGAGCCACTCGGGGAAGCCGGACAGGGGTGTGGGGCGGGCCATGAGGCCTCATCCTTCCAGGTGTGCCGCTCGGTCCGAGCAGCGGCGGATCGCGGCACGGAGCCGCCTCGGGTCCCTCGACGACGGTGCGGTCGCGAGATCTGCTCCGTCAGGGCTGGGCGGCGCCCGTGAGGAACGGGTTGCTGCGCAGCTCGTCACGCATGGTCGAACCAGGTCCGTGCCCCGGGAGGACGAGCGTCGCGGGGTCGAGGCACGCAACCGGGTCGACGAGGCTCCGCGCCATCGTCGCTGCGTCGCCGCCGGGCAGGTCCGTGCGGCCGATCGTCCCGGCGAAGAGCACGTCACCAGTGAACGCGACCTGGACGACGTCGCCGCCCTGCACGCCTGTGACGGGCAGGACGCTGCCCTCGGCGGGAGCCTCGCGGCTCACGTAGAGCCCCGCCCCCTCCGTGTGGCCGGGCGCGTGCACGAACTCGAGCGAGATCTCCTCGAAGGAGAGCGTCGTCGTCCCGGAGCCGCCGGACGTGAAGGCGTCGACGCGGGGTGCACGGTAGCCCGACGGGTCGACACCCGCGTTCGCCAGCGCCTGAGCGAGCGGACCGTCCGGGTCGTGGACGCCGTGGCCGAGCGGGCCGAGCGTGCCGAAGGGGTCCTCGAGCCGGTAGGCGTCGGCCTCGTGGAGCGTGAGCGGGAGCGAGTACCTCTCCCCCAGCGTCGCCGCGTCCCACGTGTGGTCGACGTGGCCGTGCGTCGCGACGATCCCGACCGGAGTGAGCTGGTACCGGTCTGCGACGGCCGCGACCGGATCCGCGACGCCGCCGCCTGGGTCGACGACGACGCACACGCCGCCGATCTGGTTCGCCACGAGGTAGCAGTTCGTGCCGAGGACAGGGGCGACGACGGTGAGGATGAGCACGACCCCATGCTAGCGAGCGCGCCCCGATGCCAGACCGTGACCTCAGCTCAGGACGCAACCCAGGACACGGTGTGGCGCGCCACTAGACTGACGTCGCACGACCAACTCAGGCCGCCTCGGACCAGGAACGCAGGCGGCATCCGCTGACGTCGCGACGGCGCCGGTCCGGCTTGGACCCGCGGCAGCCTCGTCACCACCCAGGGAGTGATTGCCCAGTGACCGAGACGCCCCAGTCCCCCACCGACGAGCAGACCGCAGACGTCGCCGCGGAGCACGGCGAGCGTCAGCCCGTCGTCGAGGTCACCGAGGCCCCGGAGCCCGCGGCGGTCACGACCGCCGTTGAGACGGAGCCGGCCGACGCTCCCGCCGAGACGCCCGCGGCCGACGTTCCCGCCGACGCGCCCGCAGCCGACG
>JAFABT010000247.1 GCA_023425905.1 Actinomycetes bacterium
GTGCGTACCTGCGCGAGCTCGAGGCCCTCATGGCGGACCACAGGGTCGACGGCCTCGCGTACGGGCACTTCGGTGACGGCTGCGTCCACCTGCGCATCGACATCCCCATGGAGCGCTCGGGCGACCCGCTGCGCGCCTTCATGACGGACGCCGCGCACCTCGTCGCCTCGCACGGCGGCTCGTTGTCGGGGGAGCACGGCGACGGCCGTGCCCGGTCCGAGCTGCTGCCGATCATGTACAGCCCCGCCGCCATGGGGGTGTTCGAGCAGTTCAAGGCGCTGCTCGACCCGAAGGACGCGCTCAACCCCGGGGTGCTCGTGCGCCCCGCGGCGCTCGACGCCGATCTACGTCGCCCGCACGCGCCCGCGATCCCCGCGCTGCCGACGGGCTTCTCCTTCTCCCACGACGCGGGTGACTTCACGACGGCCGTGCACCGCTGCGTGGGGGTCGGCAAGTGCCGGGCGGACAGCACGGCCGCGGGCGGCTTCATGTGCCCGTCCTACCTCGCGACCAAGGACGAGAAGGACTCGACCCGCGGCCGGGCCCGCGTCCTGCAGGAGATGATCAACGGCAGCCTCGTCACGCGCGGCTGGGAGGCCCCCGAGGTCGCCGAGGCCCTCGACCTGTGCCTGTCCTGCAAGGCGTGCTCGTCGGACTGCCCCGCGGGCGTCGACATGGCGCAGCTGAAGTCCGAGGTCACCTACCGACGCTTCAAGGGGCGGCTGCGCCCGATCAACCACTACGCCCTGGGCTGGCTGCCGCGGTGGTCGCGGCTGCTCACGGCCGTCCCCGGGCTGTCGAGCCTCGCGAACGCGGTGCTCGGCGTCCGACCGGTCGCCAAGCTCGTCCTGCGGCTGGGCGGGATGGACACGCGCCGCAGCATGGTGTCCTTCGCCCGCACGCCGTTCCGCCGGACGTGGCGAGCCCGGGGCGGCAACCCGGTGAGCGCGGCGGAGATCGTCGCCGCCGCCGCACGCGCCGGAGCGGACGAGAACGGGGACGCGCGTGCCGTGACGACCGGCGCAGGCGGGCGGCAGCGGGTGCTGCTGTGGGTCGACTCCTTCGGCGACACCCTTGACCCGGGCGTGCCCGAGGCCGCCGCTCGGGTCCTCGTCGCGGCGGGCTACGAGGTCCTCGTCCCGGAGAGCCAGGCGTGCTGCGGCCTCACGTGGATCAGCACGGGCCAGCTCGACGGTGCGCGCGCGCGGCTCACCGAGCTCGTCGACGTGCTGGCCCCGTACGCCGTCAACGGCATCCCCGTCGTCGGGCTCGAGCCGTCGTGCACCGCTGTGCTCCGTTCCGACCTCGTCGAGCTGTTCCCGGACGACCCGCGGGCCCGTGCCGTCTCCCGCGCGACGCACACGCTCTCCGAGCTGCTCTCAGCGCCCGCCCCGGTCGGGCCCGACCCGGCGACGGGCTGGGCGCTGCCCGACCTCTCCGATGTCACGGCCGTGGTCCAGCCGCACTGCCACCAGTACTCGGTCATGGGCTTCGGGCCGGACACCGCGCTGCTCGAGCAGGGCGGTGCGACGATCACGACGCTCGCGGGCTGCTGCGGCCTGGCCGGCAACTTCGGGATGGAAGCCGGGCACTACGACGTCTCCGTCAAGGTCGCGGAGAACGCGCTGCTGCCCGCGCTGCGGGCCGCGGGGCCCGGCGACCTCTACATCGCCGACGGGTACTCGTGCCGGACGCAGGCCGAGCAGCTCGCGGGCGTGCGCGGCATGCACCTCGCGGAGCTGCTCGCCGCCCGGCTGCCGGAGGTGAGCGCGGCTGCTCCACCCGGGTGATCTGTGGCACGGAGGGGAGCCTCCGCGTGCACGGACACCCGCCCGGGCCGCCCGGGCACTGTCGCGAGGAGGGGCCGTCATGACAGAGTGGACGTTCGCCTCCGTGCTCGACCGGGGTCTCGTCGTGCCTCGTGCCGTCCCCGTGACGTCGCGGGACGCTCGGGGACCGCGACGACGGGCGTGAGCGGCGCGCAGCACGACGACGGCAGGACCGACCATGCACGGGACGACGGGCCCGTGGCGACGACGAGCGAGAGGTGGTGACCGGTGGCGATCTTCGAGATGGACCCGACCTCGGGCACCGCGACGAGCGTCGAGCCGCTGCAGCCTGCCCCGGGCAGCTTCGAGGCCGAGGTGTCCGCGCTCGTCTCCGCGCACCTGCCCGTCATCCTCGGAGAGCGGCTCCTCGCGGTCGCCCATCGTCGTCCGGGCGGGGACGACCCGCTCCTCGTCTGCATCGACCAGGATGGCCGACCGCTCGTCGTCGACATCTGCCCCGTGCTCGACCCGGAGGCGCTCGTCCGCGCGCTGCGGCACGCCGGGATGGTCGCGCGGCTCACGACCGACGAGCTTGGCCGGCTCTACCCGACGGGCCCGGAGGCCTTCGTCGCGGAGCTGCTCGCCTTCCGGGACTCGCTGCCCGCCTCCGTCGCGCACGGCACGGAGGACCGCCGCGGCACCCGGCTCGTCCTGCTGTGCGCGGACGTCGACGAGGCGGTGGCCGACGC
>JAFABT010000305.1 GCA_023425905.1 Actinomycetes bacterium
GCCTCGTCGTCCTCGCCGTCCCCTTCAAGGACCTGCGCCTGGGCCTGCCCGACAACGGCACGGCCGACGCCGGCAGCGTGCAGCGCGTCACCTACGACCTCATCGCGGACGCCTACGGTCCCGGGTACAACAGCCCGCTCATCGTCACCGCGGACATCATCACGACGACCGACCCGCTCGGCGTCATGGACGCCCTCGCCGCTGACCTCGGGGCTCTCGACGGTGTCGCCGGCGTCGGCGTCGCGACCCCGAACCGCGGCGCGGACCTCGGCATCGTCCAGCTCGTGCCCGCCGGCGGCCAGACGGACGAGGTCACGGCGGACCTCGTCCACGAGATCCGGGACCTCGTCCCTGAGCTCGAGGCGCGCCACGGCGTCACCGACATCGTCGTCACGGGTGCGGCCGCGGTTGCGATCGACGTGTCCGAGCGGCTCGCCGGGGCGCTCGTGCCCTTCGGCCTCGTCGTCGTCGGCCTCTCGCTCGTCATCCTCACGCTCGTGTTCCGCTCCGTGTGGGTCCCGCTCAAGGCGACCCTCGGCTACGTGCTCTCCGTGTTCGCGTCCTTCGGCGTCGTCGCGGCGGTCTTCGAGTGGGGCTGGGGCGCCGAGCTCATCAACCTCGACAAGACCGGCCCAGTCATCTCGTTCCTCCCCGTCATCCTCATGGGCGTGCTCTTCGGCCTCGCGATGGACTACGAGGTCTTCCTCGTCTCCCGCATGCGCGAGGACTGGGTGCACTCCGGCGATGCGCGGCGCTCGGTGACGACGGGCTTCGTCGGCTCCGCCCGGGTCGTCACGGCCGCGGCCGTCATCATGATCGCCGTCTTCGCGGGCTTCATCCCCGAGTCGCTGTCGATGATCAAGCCGATCGCGCTCGGCCTCGCCGTCGGGGTCGCGATCGATGCGTTCCTCGTCCGGATGACCCTCGTGCCCGCGATCATGATGCTGCTCGGCGAGCGCGCCTGGTGGCTGCCCGCGTCCTGGGCGCGCAGGATCCCCGTCGTCGACGTCGAGGGGGAGGGCCTCGCCCGTCGCCTCGCCGCCGAAGAGGCCCGCGCGACCCGCCCGCGCACCTCGGTCCACGCCCGCGGGCTCACGATCGGCGGCAGCCGCGGCGACGTCGTGCGCGACCTCGACCTCGACCTCGAGCCCGGCAGCATGCTCGTCGCGCACGGGCCCGCGGGCACCGGCAAGACCGCGCTGCTGCTCGCCCTCGCGGGCCGGCTCGACGCCACCGCGCAGACGCTCGAGGTCGCCGAGCACCTGCTGCCCGACGAGCGGTCCGCGGTGCAGCGTTCGGTCGCCCTCGCGGAGGTGCGGGGCGTCAACGACCTCGAGCCGTCGCTGTCGGTCGCACAGCACGTCGCCGAGCGCGTCTCAGCGACGTCGGTGAAGCCATGGGTGCGCCGCGCCGACGTCGCCCGCGTCACCGACCTCGTCACGGGCCTCGACGCGAGCCTCGCGCTCGACCCGGACGCGCTCGTCGCCGACCTGCCGCCGCTCGAGCGCAAGGTCCTCGGCGTCCTGCTCGCCGCGTCGTCCGGCGCCTCGGTTGTCGTCGTCGACGACGCCGACACGCTGCGCGACCCAGCAGACCAGGCCGCGTTCTGGCGGGTGCTCACGTGGCTCACGACCGTCGTCCCCCAGGGGCATGACGTCCCGCTCACCGTCCTCGCCTCCGCCGCCGCACCCCCGGGGCCGCTCGACGACGGCTCGGGCGGGCAGGCATCCGTCCTCGTCCTCGACCTCGCCCCCTCGACCCTCCTCGAGGAGGTCCGCTGATGCTCACCGTCCCGACCCTGTCCCGGGCAGACGTCGCCCGACTCACCCGGTCCCGCACTGCCCGCGCGGCGCTCGTCGTCCTGCTCGTCCTCCCCGCGCTCGTCGCGGGCGCCCTCACCTGGGCCGACCTCGGCGCGGCCGACCGCCTCCACCGGGTCGCCGCCGCGGTCGTCAACGCGGACGAGCCCGCGACGCTCACGGGTGAGGACGGCGCCGAGCAGATCGTGCCGCTCGGCCGCGTGCTCGCAGGCGAGCTCACCGCCGCCGACGGACCCGACGACCTCGGCTGGGTCCTCACCGACGCCGACGACGCGGAGCAGGGCCTGCGCGACGGCACCTACGCGGCAGTCCTCACGATCCCCGCGAACTTCTCCCGGGCCGCGACCTCTGCCCTCGACCAGGGCGCGTCCCCGTCCGCTGCCACGCAGGCGCGCGTCGACATCCGGACGAACGACGCCCACGGCGAGGTGAGCGGACGCGTCGCGCGCGTCGTCGGCGAGGCCGCGGCCCGCGCGGCGGGCGAGCAGATCACGACGACGTACCTCGAGAACGTCCTGCTCGGGTTCTCCGAGACCGGGGAGCAGCTCGGGCAGGTGGCGGACGGTGCGACGCAGCTCGCCGACGGCACGCGCGAGCTCGCGGACGGCGTCGGCGGCCTCGCCGACGGTGTGGGTCAGCTCGACGACGGCGCAGCGAAGCTCGCCTCCGGCACGGGGGAGCTCGCGCAGGG
>JAFABT010000307.1 GCA_023425905.1 Actinomycetes bacterium
GCGCGCACCGGCGTCGAGGACGGCGTCCGCCCGGGCGCCCGCACTCGACGACGCCGCAGCACCCGAGCTCGACACCCGCTGCTCGAGGGCCTCCTCGTCCGCGTCGTCCCCGGGCAGGATCGGCAGGTTCGTCGCCTGCGGGTAGTCGGGGAAGAGATCCTCGACGAGGTCGACGTCGCGGAGCGTCGAGTAGAGCTGGGCGCGCGCGACCTCGTCGTCGTAGTTCGTCTTGAGGTCCCATGCCATGGCCTTGAGCCAGGCGATCGAGTCGACGGGCGTCCACGGCTCGGGCTCGGGGACGTCGACCTGGAGGCCGAGCACGGTGTACTCGATCGCGAGCTCGGCGGGCTCACGCTGCGCGAGGTAGGCGTTGACCCCCTTCGCGTAGGCCTCGAGGTGGGCGCGGCTGCTCTCGGAGAGCATCGGGAGCTCCTGCTCCGCGACGCGACGCCAGCCGAGCGTCCGGATGACCTTGTCGGCCGCGAGCGCCGTCTCGTTCGCGCCGACGAGCTCGGACAGTCGCCCCGCGGTCACGTGCCGGCGGTAGTCCATCTCGAAGAACCGGTCCTGGGCGTGGCTGAACCCCTGGGCGAAGAACAGGTCGTCCGCGGACTCGGCGTAGATGTGCGGCACGCCGCGCTCGTCCCGCACGACCTGCACGGACGCACCCAGCCCGGGGACGGTGAGCTCGCCGCTCGTCTGCGGCAGCGGCCGACGGACGACGACGAGGCCGACGACGGTCGTCGCGATCAGCGCGAGGACGAGGAGAGCGACGACGACGAGGGCACTGCGGCGCAGCAGATGAGGACGGGGCACAGCAGGAGGCTACCCGGGCTCGGCGTTACGATGAGGGTCGATCCCCCCGTTCGAGGAACCCTCAGGAGCCCCGCCGTGCCCACGTACGCCTACCTCTGCACGCAGTGCGGCCACGCCTTCGAGATCCACCAGTCCTTCACCGACGAGTCGCTGTCCGTGTGCCCGGAGTGCGCGGGCCGGCTGCGCAAGCAGTTCTCGAGCGTCGGTGTCGTGTTCAAGGGCTCGGGCTTCTACCGGACGGACGCCCGCTCGGGGAAGGCGTCGTCCGTCGGGGCAGCGCCGTCGTCGGGCTCCGCCGAGTCGGGTGGGTCGACGTCTTCCACCGGGTCGACCTCTTCCGCCGCGTCGCCTGCCCCAGCGGCGGCGTCCGCCGGTGCGTCGTCGTCGGGGTCGTCCGGGTCGTCGTCGGCTGGGTCGTCGTCGGCGTGAGAGGCCTCGCGGTGGTCCACACCCCCGCCGCGTAGCGAGCCGTCCACACCCCGCACGAGCCGGACCGGGTACGACGCGTGCACGCACCTAGCGTCGCGGCATGCCTCAGCCTCGCCTCGCACCCCACCGCCCGTCCCGCACCCCGGGCACCTCATCGTTCCGCGCCCGGCTGCTGCTGTGGCGCATGCGCGTCGGGCTCGTCGCCCTCCTGCTGGGCGCCGCCGCCACACTGGCCGTCGCCGAGCTGAAACCGCCGCCCGAGGCGACCAGCCCCGTGCTCGTCGCGTCCGAAGACCTCGAGGCGGGCACCGAGCTCGCACCGGGCGACGTGCAGCTCACCGCCTGGCCCGACTCCCTCGTCCGGCCTGAGGGGGCAGTGTCGATCTCCGCGGTCACGGGCCGACGGCTCGCGGTCGCCGTGCCGGCCGGGCTGCCCGTCGTCGAGGGCGTGCTCGCCGCCGACGGCTTCGACGCCCCCGTGCCGCACGGGACGGTCGTCGCACCGGTCCGACTCGCGGACCCTGCGGTCGCTGCGCTGCTCCGTCCGGGTGACCGGGTCGACGTGCTCGGGGACGGCTCCGACGCCCCTCTGGCACGGTCCGAGGAGGGCGACTCCCCGGACGACGCCTCTGCGGACACTGCCGGATCAGCGCGCATCCTTGCTCGCGGCGCGCTCGTCGTCGCAGGTCAGACGCGTCTTGACGGGTCCGCCGACGCCCTTGGCGCGCTCCGGGCGACCGCGCAGGACGCCACCGAGCCGCTCGTCCTGCTCGCCGTCGCACCGGCTGACGCGCGCGCCCTCGCTGCGGCGGGCGCCTGGGCAGACCTCACCGTCGCGATCCTCCCCTGACGTTCCGCGCCCCTCGCCCCTGCGCCCCGGGTCCGGTGCGTGGTGAGATATCCCTGTTGCGGCACGGTGTCGCACCTTCACATGACAAGGATCGAGACCGCCATGAAGAGCGTCTTCCAGGGCTTCAAGGAGTTCATCACTCGCGGGAACGCGATCGACCTCGCGGTCGGTGTCATCATCGGCGCCGCGTTCGGTGCGGTCGTCAAGGGGCTGCAGGACTTCCTCATCAACCCGATCATCGGCGCGATCTTCGGCAAGCCGGACCTCTCGCAGCTGTGGGACATCACGCTGCGCCGCAGCGCCGAGCACGGCGACTCGATCATCTCGATCGGCGGGCTGCTCACCGTCATCCTCAACTTCCTCATCGTCGCCGCGGCGATCTACTTCGTCATCGTGCTCCCGCTCAACAAGCTCGCCGAGCGTCGCAACCGTGGCGTCGAGGACCCGGCGCCCGAGGAGGTCTCCGAGGACGTCCTCATCCTCACGCAGATCCGCGACCTGCTCGCGGCCCAGGGCGGCGGCACCACGACACCCGACCCGGACGTCGACCCCTCCGCACCCCGGGTCTGACCCGCGCACCGTCGCGCATCGAGCCCGCCCTGTCGCTACCGCGCCTCCCCCCGACGCGGTGACCACGG
>JAFABT010000010.1 GCA_023425905.1 Actinomycetes bacterium
CAGCTGATCCCACCCCGCCCGCAGCGACCGCGACGAAGGGCGGCGCACGTGCGCTGCGCGCCGTCGGTCTCGGTGTCTCCTACGGTGGCGCTGACGTCGTGCACGACGTGGACCTCCAGCTCACCCCGGGGGACGCCCCCGTGGGCATCATCGGAGAGTCCGGGGCAGGCAAGTCGACGATCGTCGACGCGCTGGCCGGCGACCTCAAGCCGACCCGCGGGCACGTGGCCTTCGGCGGCCGCACCGTGAGCAGGCTGCGGCTCGGGGACAAGAAGCGCTTCAAGGCCGCGGTGCGTCGCGTGCAGCAGAACGGCCTGGGCGTCGACATGCAGCAGACCGTCGACCGCGTGCTGAGCACGGCGCTCAAGGACGCGCGCAAGGCCGGGCGGGCGAGCGGGCGCAACGTCGCCGACCTGCTCGAGGACGTCGCGCTGCCGCCGCTCATGTCGGAGCGCAGGCTGCAGACGCTCTCGGGCGGCGAGCGGCAGCGCATCGCGCTGGCTGTGGCGCTCGCGACCAAGCCGGACATCCTGCTGCTCGACGAGCCGCTCACCGCGGTGGACCCCGCGATGCGCGGGGACCTCGTGCGGAGCCTCGCGGAGGCGACGAAGGAGCTCGGGACGGCCGTTCTGCTCGTCTCGCACGACATCGAGCTCGTGAGCAGGTTCTGCTCGACGGTGCACGTCCTCGCCGAGGGCACGATCGTCGCGTCGGGGGACCTCACCGACATCCTCGCGAACGACCCGCACCCGTCGGTCAGGGCGCTCGCCGAGAACGCCCCGCTCGCCGCCCAACGCTTCCGCTGAGCCCTGCGCGGAGCGGCACCGACGCCGTCCGGCGTGCCGGTGTCGTGGCACGACCACGGGTCGATCTGAGGTAGAGTCTCTCTCGGTCCTGCGGGACCGAACCGCCGGTTCTGGGCTCTTCTGGCCAGCCGGACGGGCTGTGGCGCAGCTTGGTAGCGCACTTGACTGGGGGTCAAGGGGTCGCAGGTTCAAATCCTGTCAGCCCGACGTGAACGCCCTGGTGGGAGGCAACTCTCACCAGGGCGTCGTCGTGTCCGGGGCGGCCGTGGCGCCGGGGGAGGATCAGCGCCCGCCGGGCGGACCGATCACCAAAAGGGCCGCGTAGAGACCGACGAGCGCGACGATGACGAGCGTCGTGAGCAGCCACGCATGGTTGAGGGACCACCGCATGACGCGGTCGTGCCAGTGCGCGTCGCGCGGGTCGTCGGTCTGCTCGAGCCGCCAGGCTCCGGTGAGGCGGCCGGAGCGGGCGAGCCACCTCTCGACGGGGATCGTGGCGTACGGGACGACGGCGCTCACGACGGCCAGCGTCGTCGGTGCCGCGCCCCAGCGCTGGTTCTTCGCGACGAGGAGCGCCGTGGCTCCGTACGCGAGGAAGACGAATCCGTGGATGGCTCCTCCGATCGTCACTGCGAGCGGCCAGTCCAGGACCGCGCGCAGCACGAGCCCGGTGAGGAGCAGGGTCCACGAGATCGCCTCCGCCACGGCGAGGGAGCGGAACAGTGACAGGGGGGTGCGGTGCAACGTGTCTCCTCCGGGAGGGCCCGCCGGGGTGCGCGCCTCGTCGATGAGATCACGCGGGGGCGCGTCGTCCTCCGGAGGGCGCGCCGAGGCCCGGTCAGCCGTGTCAGCGATCACACCCGCAGACGTCGTTGTACTCGACGACCTCGTCGCCGTCCTGCGCCCACGCTGCGGCCTCGTCGACCGACACGAAGCTGCGCGGTGCGAGCCGGCCGTTCGCCATGAGCACGCCGATGGTGATGACCTCGCGAGGGTCCACCCAGCCGTCGTCAGCGGGTGCCGTCGTGGGGTGTGGAGTCGCCATGTGGTCATCGTCCCTCGCGAGCAGGGATGTGTCACTGCCCGCGAGGGAGTGGCCTGCCTACCGGACGTCGCACGGGACGCCGTTGAGCGCGAACCCCGTGGGCTTCGGGTTGCTCCCGGAGTGGGTCCCGTTGAACCCGATGTCGGTCGCCCCTCCGGTCGCGAGCGTGCCGTTCCACGGGGCGTTCGTCGCGGTGACAGCGGCGCCCTGCTGCGACCACGTCGCCGACCAGCCCTGGCTCACGGTCTGCGTGCCCGGGAAGTCGAACGTGAGGGACCAGGACGCGAGGGCCTGGGGTCCGGTGTTCATGACCCGCACGCCCGCCGTGAAGCCGGTGTTCCAGTCGCTCGTCGTGTACGTCACCCGGCACGACGCGCCGGGCGTCGCGCTCGGGGTGGGCGTGGGGGTCGGCGTGGGAGTCGGGGTGGGAGTCGGGGTGGGAGTCGGGGTGGGGGTCGGCGTGGGAGTCGGGGTCTCCCCGATCCGGGACGGGTCGACGAACGCCCAGTAGGCAGGCTTCACCTGGAGCGCCCCGTCGAAGAGCAGGGGCGCCGCGCCCGAACGCAACCACGTCCGGGAGTCCTCAAGACCCCAGATGGTGATCGACTCGAAGGACGCGGAGTGGTCCTCGAGCATGGTGACCAGGTCGCGGTAGTAGTACGCCTGCTCGAGCAGCCTGTCCGCGGGCGGCGTCGTCCACTCCTCGCCGCCGTGGCGGTACGCCGACACGTCGAGCTCGGTGACGGCTTGGCGGATGCCGAGCGCCTCGAAGGCCTCGATCGTGTCCTCGATCATGGAGACCGAGCGACCGACCTCGACGTGAAGCTGGTGCCCGACACCGTCGACGGGCACACCCCGCGCGAGGAGGTCACCGACGAGGCTCAGGTAGGGCGCGCGCTTGTTCGGGTACTCGGAGTTGTAGTCGTTGATGAACAGCTGCACCTCGGGACCGAAGGCGTCGCGGGCGTAGCGGAAGGCGTCGGCGATGTAGGACGGGCCGAGGATGCGGTACCACTCGCTGCGACGCAGGCCGTCGGACTGGTTCTCGTCGATGACCTCGTTGACGACGTCGAAGGCGAAGATGGGGTTCCCGGCCGTCCCGTACTCGCCGTACGTCTCGCGGTAGTGGTCGGCGATCGCCTCGATGTGGGTGCGGAGCCGGTCGCGGAGCAGCGCCTGGTCGGCAGCCGACGTCGACAACGACGAGCCGTCGCGCTGGAAGAACCACGCGGGGATCTGCTGGTGCCACAGGAGTGTGTGGCCGTACACGCGCATGCCATGGTCGAGCGCCCAGTCGACGAGGCCGTCGGCCGCCCCGAAGGTGAACGTGCCCTCGGTCGGCTGGATCGCGTCGGGCTTCATCTGGTTGCCCGGGGTGATCTGCTCGGCGTGGTGCGCGAGCAGGTCCCCGCGTCCGCCGAGGACGTCCTGCGGCTCGACCGCGATGCCGAACGGGACGGACACCGCGTCGCGCTCGGGGGTCACGGAGAGGTCAGGGGTGTGCCGCACGCCCGTGACGAGGACGTCGTCGACCATGACGTCGACGGGTGAGGAGACGGACTCGACGTAGAGCGAGGCGGTGTCGAAGAGGCCGGGGGAGTAGGTCCCGGTGACCTGCCGCCACTGGCTCGTCACGCCCTCGACCGTCGTGACGGTCTCGTAGGAGGGCTCACCGTCGAGGTCGCGCTGCACCGAGACCCGGAGATCGGCTGAGCCCGCGCCGTCGGGCAGTCGGAGCCAGAGGGCGATCGAGTAGGTCGTCCCCGGCTCGAAGACGTCGGTCACAGGGATGAGGGCGCCGTCCCACGGGTCGACGCGGTCCTCGACGAGGAGGCTCCCCGAGCCGCGAGCACCGACGCCCGTCGTGCTCACGGACGCGGCACCGCGGGCCTGCCAACCCTCGACGCCCGACTCGAAGTCGCTCTCGACGACGACCTCGGACGACTGCGCCTGAGCGGCGGGGACGGACGCGAGCGCCCCGGTGACTGCGACCGAGGCCGCGACGAGCGGGCCCAGGACGAGAGCCCCGCGCGTGCGACCGGAACGGGTGGGACGGACGAACGGCATGACGAGCTCCTCGGGACGGGACGGGACGCATGACGCGACCCGCCGCGACGGTAGAGCGGGAAGGTGACTGACGGCCGAGCCCGAACCGTTTTAGGCCGGGCTCACCCTCGAGGCGCGTGACGCCCGAGCGCGTGTGACAATCGCCGTCCACCTTGCCGCGCGGCACTCTCAGGAGGCGACTCTCGTGACGCAGCAGATCGCAGTCGTCTGGAACCCTTCGAAGACGACGAGGGACGTGCTCGAGGACGGTCTCGCCGAGGCGATCGAGCGCACCGGCGCGGCCCCGGTCGTCACGTGGTGGGAGACGACCGAGGAGGACCCGGGTCAGGGCGTCACCGCGCAGGCCCTCGCGGCCGGCGCCGACGTCGTCGTCGCGACCGGGGGAGACGGAACGGTCCGCGCCGTGGCCGAGCGTCTCGCGGAGGGCAGCGACGCGGATCTGGGCATCCTGCCCCTCGGGACGGGCAACCTGCTCGCGCGCAACCTCGACGTCCCGCTCGGCGACGTCGCCGCGGCGTTCGTCCGTGTCCTCACCACCGAGCCCACGACGATCGACCTCGGCTGGGTAGACGCCACCGTCGAAAGCCGCACGGTTCGCCACGCCTTCACCGTCATGGCGGGGTTCGGGGTCGACGCGCACATGATCGTCGAGACGGACGAGGACCTCAAGGACAAGGCGGGGTGGCTGGCATACGTCGAGTCGCTCGGGCGCGCGATCTCCGCGAGCGAGGTCATCGACCTGCGGCTCGTCGTCGACGGCGAGCTCCCGCGCGAGGAGCGCGCGCACACGCTCCTCGTCGGCAACTGCGGGGCGCTCATGGGGGGCATCACGCTCATGCCCGACGCCGATCTCACCGACGGTCGGCTCGACATGCTCGTGCTCAGCGCAGAGGGGGCCGTCCAGTGGCTCGACACGCTGCGGAGCGTCGTGTGGGACAACGGGATCAAGCGACTGCTCACGTCGGCCGACTCGGCTCAGAGCACGAGGACCGCTGACCACGGTCGGTTCGCGAGCCTCGACGTGACGCTCGGCGAGCCGCGGGTGCTCGAGGTCGACGGTGACGAGGTCGAGGTCACGTCCTCGGTGCGCTTCACGGTGCAACCGGGGGCGATCCGGGTCCGCTGACACCGGGGTGCCATGTATCGTGACGGTCGTCCACGGGGCATCGCCCCCAGGTCACACGGCACGAGGCGGAGTCGGCTGTCGCGGCTGCGCTCGACGCGCGCATCTGCGCGTGACGATCAGACGGAGGGGTTCCCATGGGCTTCATCAAGGCATTCGCCGGCGCGATCGGCGGCACGTTCGCCGACCAGTGGAAGGACTTCCTCACCCCGCCCGCGGGGTTGGCGCCGACGGCAGCGATCTTCCCCGCCGTCGCGCAGGGTCAGAACGCCGGCCGCGGGTCCAACACCAAGGGCTCGGCCCACATCATCACGAACGGCTCGCGCATCGTCGTGCCGGAGGGCTACGGCCTCGTGACCTTCCAGGACGGCCAGCTCACGGGCTTCGTGGGCGAGCCCGGCGGGTTCATCTTCACGTCGGACGACCAGAACTCGCAGTCGTTCTTCGCCGGCGACTCGATCCTCAGCTCGACCGTGAAGACCTCGTGGGAGCGGTTCAAGTTCGGCGGCCAGCCGGGCTCGCAGCAGCTGGCGTTCTACGTCAACCTCAAGGAGATCCCCAACAACCGCTTCGGCACCCAGTCGGAGATCTACTGGGACGACGCCTACCTCGGGGCACAGGTGGGGGCTGTCACGCGCGGCACGTACACGCTGCGCATCGTCGACCCCATCCTCTTCGTCAAGGGATTCGTGCCCCTCACGTACCTCAGCGCTGACGCCCGGGTCTTCGACTTCTCCGACCTCGCGAACGACGCGGCGAGCCAGCTGTTCAACGAGGTCGTCGGCTCGCTCTCCGCGGCGTTCTCGAACTACACGAACGACCCGAGCAAGGGCAACCGGATCACGAAGATCCAGGGTGACGCGATCGGCTTCGCGCAATCGCTCAGCCTCGCGGTCGAAGAGGGCTACCGGTGGACCACCGACCGTGGCCTCACGATCGTCAAGGTCGCGCTGCAGGCCATCGAGTACGACGAGGACACCCGCGCCCTGCTCAGCGACGTGAAGAAGGCGGATGCCCTCGGTGGCGCACGCGGCAACTCGTTCCTGCAGCAGGCCGCCGCCCGCGGCATCCAAGGTGCCGGCGAGGGGGGTGGCGGGGCAGCCAACATGGCGATCCTCGGCATGGGTCTCGGTGCAGCCTCCGGCATGGCCGCCGGTCTCCAGCAGCCCGGGACGCCTCCCGCGTTCCAGCAGCAGGCGGCCGCCGCGACGACCGAGGCACCTGCTGCCGCGGCGCCTGCCGCGGACGACCCGGTCGCGAAGCTCACCCAGCTCAAGGCGATGCTCGACCAGGGCCTGATCACCCAGGAGGACTTCGACGCTGCCAAGAACAAAGTTCTGGGGCTGTAGGTCCTCTCGTGAACTCGAACGACGCACAGCAGCCTCCCGTCCCGGTGCCCGCGCCTTTGCCGCCGCAGGCACCGGGAGAGGGGTCTCCCGGGGTTGACGTCGCCGCCGCCCTGGGTCTCGACGGCCCCGATGGTCTTCAGACCTTCCAGACGGACAAGGACGCCAAGGACGGGCTCACCAAGTGCGCCCGCTGCGGCGCGACCGACATCGCCCTCAACATCGCGACCGGCAACCTTCAGTGCACCTTCTGCCGCCACGAGTGGCAGACGGCCAACATGAACGAGAAGTTCGGCCTGGGTGCGGGGATCGAGTCGCTACGGGGCGTGGCGATGGGGTCCGGGTCGGCCGACATCATCCCGTCGGTCGAGGAGATCCTCACGTTCAAGTGCAGCGCATGCGGTGCAGAGGTCGTCATCGACACGAACCACAGCACGCAGGCTCGCTGCCACTGGTGCCGGAACACGTTGTCGATGAACCAGCAGGTGCCCAACGGCGCGGTGCCCGACATGATCCTGCCGTTCCGCCTCCCCAAGGCGGACGCCGTCGCCCGCATCGCGGCCTTCGTCAACAAGCGCCGGTTCTACGCGCACCCGACCTTCCGCGCCGAGTTCAATCCCGAGAACGTCGTCGGGACGTACTTGCCGTACATGGTTGTCGACGTCAACGCCCACGCGTCGTTCGCCGGAGAGGGCGAGCATCAGACGCGGCGCTACACGGTGAAGGTCGGCGACTCGGAGCAGGTGCGCTACGACGCCGACGTCTACCGGGTCGAGCGCGAGTTCGACCTCCACATCAACGACCTCACCGTCGAGTCGTCGAGCGAACGGCTCGACCAACGCTCGGCGGAGAACACGAACAACATCATCAACTCGATCATGCCGTTCGACGTCGAGCACGCGGTCCAGTACGACTCCAACTACCTCGCAGGGTTCACGTCGGAGCGACGGGACACGAACCTCGACCAGCTTGCCCCGATCGCCACGATCCAGGCAGAGGACATCGCGCGGCACCAGGCGCACAGGACGTTGAAGTTCTACGACCGAGGCGTGCGCTGGGACGCCGAGCGTGTCGACGTCGTCGGTCAGCGGTGGGTCTCGGCCTACCTCCCGGTGTGGCTCTACAGCTACCTCGAGACCAAGTCCAACGGGAAGACCTTCCTCCACTACGTCGCGGTCAACGCCCGCACGGGGGAGACGATGGGGTCGATCCCGGTCAACAAGCGCCGGTTGCTGGCGGTCTCTGGCATCGTCCAGGTGATCGGCACGATCGTGGGCCTTGCGATCCTGGTGGTGGGTTGATGAGTCTCGATCTGATGTCGACGGTGCTCCCGTTCGTCAGTGTCCTCGCCGAGACGAGCTCGGACGACGGGGACGGTCGCGCGATCGGGCTGCTGTTCCTGCTTGCAGGGCCGGTGTTCTACTCGATGATGTACCTGCGCTACCGCAACAGCGACAAGCGCCACCACCACGAGTCGGAGACCGAGGCGAAGGTCCAGGGCATGCGTGCGGTCGATGAGCGCACCGGTTCGGTCAAGGGCGTGTCGAACGCGAGCCTCCGGGGGTCGAACAGCACGCGTGTGCGGGGCGCTCGGCGCGGCCTGGGCTGAGGTCGCCGGACCTGCCCGGGCTAGGGTCGCGGGGTGAGCACCCCGCGCCCTAGCCCGTTCGCCGACGTCACGCTCACGGCGTTGCGACGCCGGAACAGTCTCAAGTGGGCGACGTACCCGGCGGACGTGCTGCCGTTGTGGGTCGCGGAGATGGACGTCGCCATCGCCGAGCCGGTCGCGCGCGCCCTGCGCGACGCGGTTGGCCGGAGCGACATCGGCTACCCCCTGAGACGCACGCATACGCCGAGGCTCTCGCCCGGTTCGCCGATCGTCGATGGGGGTGGGGCGGTCTAGACCCCTCGCGGACCCGCGTCGTCCCCGACGTCATGCAGGGGGTGAGCGAGATGATCGAGCTCGTGACGCGACCGGGCGACGCAGTCGTCGTCACCACGCCCGTCTACGCGCCGTTCTTCGACTTCCTCGCCCGGGTCGGTCGGACGGTCCGACCCGTCCCGCTCACGCCGGCCCACCGCCTCGACCTGGACGCGCTTGAGGAGGCTTTCGCCGCCAAGGAGACGACGGCCGTCCTCCTCGCGAGCCCGCACAACCCGACAGGGACGGTGCACACCGGAGCCGAGCTCACGGCCCTGGCGCACGCAGCCCGGCGGCACGGCGTCCGGGTCGTCGTCGACGAGATCCATGCGCCGCTCGTGCTGCCCGGCGCGACGTTCACGCCGTTCCTCTCGGTGGACGCGGGCGATGACGCGCTCGTCGTCACCTCCGCGTCGAAGGCGTGGAACCTCGCAGGGGTCAAAGCAGCGGTCGCGGTCGCCGGTCCGCGCTCCGCGAATGACCTGGCGCGGCTGCCCGAGGTCGTCGGTCACGGTCCGAGCGCCCTCGGCATCCTCGCGCACACGGTGGCGCTCGAGGAGGGCGGGCCGTGGCTCGACGCCGTGCTCGCCCACCTCGCGTCGCAGCGCGCACTGCTCGGCGAGCTTCTCACGACGCGGCTGCCGTCGGTGCGGTGGCGTCCGCACGAGGGCACGTACCTCGCCTGGCTGGACGTGAGCCGCCTCGGACTCGGGGATCGACCGGCCGCGGCGTTGCTCGATCGTGCGCGCGTCGCGTTCTCCGAGGGCGCGCCGTTCGGCGGAGACCCGCACAGCGGCCGTGCCGGTGCGGTGCACGCAGGCACGGGCGCAGGGTACGTCCGCGTCAACACGGCGACGACCCGCGAGATCCTCGTCGAAGCGATCGAGCGGGTCGCCGCCGTGGTGGGCGATGTGGGGGATCGAGCCCCCTAGAAGTGCAGCGGCGTGAGCGCCACGTAGTCGTCGACGGTGCCGTCGGCGAGGCACGTCTCGATGATCTGACGGCCGAGCGGGTCGAGGTCCTCGGTGAGGAACTTGCTCAGCTCCGACTTGAAGAAGTCCGAGAGGATCTTCGCGCCGACGTCGTAGGCCTCCTCGCCGACCTGCGACTGCGCCTCGGGCTTGAGGAACGTGGGCCGGATGAGCTGCCCATCGATCTTCATCTCGGTGAGCGTGTAGCCGAACAGCGGGCACCGCGCCGGCGTGAGCTGGTGCGGCAGGACCCGCCCGCCACCACGACGCGCGAGGTACTCACGCGTCATCCACTCCGCCGCGAAGCCCACCTTGTAGGCGCCGATGTGCTGGTTGGGGGTGAGGACGTAGCGGGTGCGGTCGGCGCGGACGAGCTGCGCAAGGAGGAGGTTGGCGGCCGCGACCTTCGTGCCCGTCGCGAAGGGCCAGTACGAGCCGACGCCCTCGGCGACCATGCCACCGTGGCTGAGCATGTCCGTGGCCTTCTTCGACTCGCCGATCGACGGGTTCTTGTCGCCGCGAGGAGCGATGAGCCGCCAGATCCAGGCGAGCGACGGCGGCACGACGTGGGTGATGCCCATGATCCCGTACGACGGCTTGTCCCTCGTGCAGGCCGGCATCCGCACGCCGAACGTCCGGACGTCGACCTCTTCAGGCTCGTTGATGACGTTCTTGATGTTGCGACGAGGGATGACCACGCGCGGGTTCGGACACGGCTTGCCCGTCGAGTCGAGCGTGTGCTCCCAGGGGAGCACGGTCGCGTCGGGCACACCGTTGATGCTGTAGAAGACGAGGGGCTCGGCGGGGTGGATGACCGCACGCTCGAGGTGCGCGTCCTCGCCGTAGCTCGTGAGGTTGTCGACGCGGACGAACCAGCCGTCCTCTGCGTCAGCGACGACGAGCTTGCCGCTGTCGTCCTGGAGGTCCCGATGGCAGAGCGTCATGTCGTCGGTGACGGGAGCGAGCGAGCTCGTCTCGCCGAGGGTGATGACGTACGGCTCGTTCGTCACGACGTTCGTGCCGAGAAGGATGCGGCCGTCCTCCTGCCGGCGGATGTCCTGGCACATCTCCGACTTACCGCCGCCGGAGGCGCCCTCGTGCATGATCACGGTCTGGTTCTCGTAGGGCGTCGTCACCCGGACGCTCGACGCGTGCGCCGTGACCCAGCCCTCTTGCTCGCCGATGTCGAGCAGGACGGAGAAGACGCCCTTCTTCGCGCTCGGACCCGGGTAGAGGTTGTAGGCGAAGATCTCGTGCAGCTGCGTGGTGCGGTCGTGCACGACGACCTGTCGGCCGTCGAAGTGCGTGTGACGGAAGGGCGGCGCGACGTAGAGGATCGACCGGGGCGTGAAGTCGCCGATCTCCTCGAAGCTCACCCAGCCCTGCAGGTCGACGAGCGTCGTCGCGAAAAACGCCGCGTTGACCGGCATGATCGCGAGTGACGGGTAGCCGACCTGCAGGCCGCCCGCCTTGAACGGGACGACGACGAGGTCCTGACCCGCGAGCCAGTCGAGCGTCTCCTGCTTGGTCTGGGCGAACGACGTGCCGAAGACGTCGCCGTAGCGCGGCTTGTCCGTCGGCAGGTCGTCCGCGATCCGCATGCAGTCGGGGTCACGGCGGCGCATGTAGTCCTCGGGAAAGTTCACCGCCATGCCGTTGGTGCAACGGACGACGGTCGCCTCGGGGATCATCGTGCCGTCGACGTCGTACTCGACGGTGAAGCGCGGCCCGCCGTCGGGGCCGAGCGAGATGCGGTAGAGCTCGGCGCGCGAGGAGGGCACCGTGACCGAACGGGCCCGGTCGAGCATCGCCCTGACCGGATCGGGCAACGTGACCCCCGCCGGGATGGCGGTGGTGAGGACGGTTTCGCTCACGGCTTCTCCTTGGGTGTGCGCCCGGTGAGGCATTCCGGAAGGGCCGTGTCGGTGCGACCCCCTCTTTGCTCAGACATTATGTCCGGACGAGAAACCAGTCGTGGGACCTTTGGGCACGACGAGTCATCATGTGGACGTCAGAGGCGCAGGCGTTCCCGCAGCGCGAAGCCGTCGGGCCCCACGACGAACGGCACATCGTGGTCGGCGACCTTCTCCTGCGCGCGGTCGGTGTCGGTGACCGGGGCGGGCAGCCCGTGCGACAACGTCTGCTGCGCGGGGCTCAGCGTCCGGATGGCGACTGCGGCGACGTGCGAGGGGCGGTCCGCGACGACCTCGGCGTAGATCGAGGGGTCGTGCTGCCCGTCGTCGCCCACGAGCGTCCAGGTGATCGTAGGGAAGTCCTCCATGACGCGGCGCATGGACTGGCGCTTGTGGTCCGACCCCGATCTGAAGAAGCCGGTGTTCGTCGGCCCCCAGTCGGTGAGCAGGAACGGGCCCACCGGATATCCGTTCCGCGAGGCGAAGCGGACGTGGCCGGGAACGGAGTTCCACGAGCCCGTCGAGACGTAGACGACCGGGCAGCGAGCGGGGTCGGCGCCGTGCTGCTGCTGGATCGCCCGGTAGAGCTCCGCCATGCCGTCGACGGGACGACGAGCGGACTCGTGGAGCACGAAGGTGTTCCAGGCGGCGAGCAGCGGCCGCGGGACTGAGGTGATCATGATCGTGTCGTCGATGTCGCTCACGATGCCCGCCCGCGCCTCGGGGTGGACGACGAGCACAGGCGCCGCCACCGAACGGCCGTCGACGACGAGCTCGACGTCGTGCCAGCCGGGCTCGAACGCCGCGGGGACGACCGCATCGATGTAGCCGCCTCGCTCTGAGCGGACGATCGTCTCGACCCCTCCGGCCCGGATGAGCACCTCGGTTCCCGCGACCTCGGCCGTCGCCATCGCGCGCCACCCCCGCACCCCGCGACTGCGCGCCTCCGCGGGGGTGTCGACGGCGGGGCCCTCGAGTCCTCCCTTGGGGCTGAGCACGGTGCGCGCCAGGACGCGGACCCACGTCATGGACCCGTACCCGGGGTAGGGCACGATCCGAGGTCGCCAGCCGAACCGTGCGAGCACGCGCGCCTGCGCGCCGCTCAGAGCGTCCTCCGTGCGAGCGGACCAGTGAGGCCTGCTCGAGGTCGCCGGGTGCGGATCGCCCGGCCGTGAGGAGCGGGTGGGCTCGGGCTCGGACGGCGAAGGCGAGGGGGAGGTCGGGCGCACCGCTCCATCATCGCGTGCCTGCGTGGCCCGCGCGTCACGGGCGCCGAGGATGAGACCGCGGGCCGCGGCTACGATGGGTGACCACTCGCACGCACCTGGCAGGAGGATCGTGGCCGTTCAGCAGCGCACGACGAGGCAGCGCGCCCAGATCCTCGACCTGCTCGACGGGCTCGACGAGTTCCGTAGCGCGCAGCAGCTCCACGAGCTCCTCCGCGCGAGCGGCTCCACGACGGGGCTCGCGACGGTGTACCGGGCGATGCAGGCGCTGTCCGACGCAGGCGAGGTCGACGTGCTCCGCTCGGACGACGGGGAGGCGCTCTATCGACGGTGCGTCGATCGTGAGCACCACCACCACCTCGTGTGCCGACTGTGCGGCACCGCCGTCGAGATCGACGGACCGGACGTCGAGAGCTGGGCGCGCACGATCGGTGCGCGGTACGGCTTCGGCGACATCACGCACACGATCGAGCTGTTCGGTGTCTGTGAAGGATGCCGCGAAGCGCCAGCGAGCCTGTGAAGGATGCCGCGAAGCGGCAGCGAGCCGGTAAGCGGTGCCGAGTCGTGGCAACACGCCCGTGAGCACGTGCGGCGCCTGACTGGTTCGTCGCTATATCGTGCGGGTTGTCCTGGCCCACCCGGGCTGTCATCACAGAAGGAGTTATCCGATATGGCACTCAACCGCAGCGACGTCGTCGCCGGGATCGCCGAGCGTGCCGGGCTCACCAAGTCGCAGGCCGACGCCGCGGTCGCGGCGCTCCAGGACGTGCTCATCACCGCCGTGTCCGAGGGCGAGACCGTTCGTATCACGGGTCTCCTCGGCGTCGAGCGTGTCGAGCGTGCGGCGCGCACCGGTCGTAACCCCCGGACGGGCGAGGAGATCGCCATCCCCGCCGGCTTCGGCGTGAAGATCTCGGCTGGCTCCGCGCTCAAGGCCGCCGCCTCGAGCTGAGCACAGCGTCTCACCAGAGCGTGTGGCACCCACGGTGCCGTGACGGGTCGGTCAGCCTCTTCTCGGGCGGGCCGGCCCGTCACTCGCGTCCGGGAGTCTCAGTCCTCGTGAGCGCCTGGCTGCGCAAGGTGGGCGAGCTCGAGCGCTGCGCGTGCGAGACGGGCGCGCGCCCCGGGAGCCATCGGCTCGATCACGGCCACGGCCGCCGCGGTGCTGCCACGGAGCACCGCCCGCAGGGCCTCGACCTGGGCGGCCGCCTCGTCCGTCCTGCTCGTGAGAGGCATGGCGGGATGAGCGACCGCGAGCAGCGCCGCGTACTTGACCTCGGCACGATGCATCCGCAGGTGCTCGTCGAGGGACCAGCCAGGACCGTTCGTGAGGACGACGCCGCATGCGCAGTCGAGCTGGTTGACACCGCCGGGCAGGGTGCGCAGGACACCCACGGTGTGATGCTCGGTGCGCACGATCGCCCCGACCGTGCGAATGGCGAGGCTCACCGGCTCGACCGGCTCGACGGGGTCAGTCGGCTCGACCTGAGAGGGCGTGTCCACCGGACCATCCTGCCGCACGCGCGACAATGGTCCGGTGCCGACTCCTCGTTCCTTCGCCTCTGACAACTACGCCGGCGCGCACCCGGAGGTGCTCGCCGCCATCGCGGCCGCCAACGTCGGTCATGAAGTCGCCTACGGCCGCGACTCCGTGACGGCGAGACTGCAGGCCGCGCTCGAGGGCGAGCTGGGCACGGGTGCCACGGTCTATCCGGTCTTCAACGGCACGGGAGCGAACGTTCTCGCGCTCGAGGCGCTCATCCCGCGCTGGGGCGCGGTGGTGTGCGCGGCATCAGCGCACGTCCACACGGACGAGGCCGGAGCCCCCGAGCGCGTCGGCGGGATCAAGCTCCTGCCGGTGACGACGCCGGACGGCAAACTCACCCCGGAGCTGCTGGACCGTGAGGCGTGGGGACAGGACGACGAGCACCGCGCCCAGCCGGTCGCCCTCACGATCAGCCAGTCGACCGAGCTCGGAACGGTCTACACGCCTGAGGAGCTGCGGGCCCTCACGGCGCACGCCCACGCGCGTGGGATCCGTGTCCATCTCGACGGCGCCCGGCTCGCGAACGCGGCCGCCTCGCTCGGGTGCTCGCTCGCCGCGCTCACGAGCGAGGCCGGTGTCGACGTCGTGAGCCTCGGCGGGACGAAGAACGGCGCGCTCGGCGCCGAAGCCGTCGTCGTTCTCGAGCGCGCTGGTGACGAGGCGCGCGCCGCAGACCTCAGGGAATCGGTGCTGCGGCTGCGGAAGATGTCGACCCAGCTCGGTTCGAAGACGCGGTTCATCTCCGCGCAGCTCCTCGCGCTCTACGAGGGTGACCTCTGGCGGCGGTCGGCGGCGCACGCGAACGCGATGGCTCGTCGCCTCGCCGACGGCGTCCAGGGTGCCCCCGGCGTCGTGGTCACGCAACGCGTCGAGGCGAATGCCGTGTTCGTCGTGCTGCCCGAGGGGGTTGCCGACGCGCTGCGAGAGCGGTGGCACTTCTACGACTGGGACCGTTCGACTCGGGAGGTCAGGTGGATGTGCTCCTTCGACACGACCGAGCAGGACGTCGACGCGCTCGCGCGGGCGGTCCACGCCGAGGTCGCTGCAGCCGCCCGGTAGGGCGGTCGCAGCGCCTCGGAGTGCAGCTCAGTAGGCGCGCGACCCGCGGTGCTCGCCGCGGCTGGACGTGCCGTCGTGGTGCGCGGCGCCCCACCGGGCACCCTTGCGCTCCTTGCCGCCCGCGTCGCCGTCACGCGCAGGGCGACGCTCACCGTGCTTCGCCGGCCCGGCAGGACGCGACGCGCCGACGCCCGGACGGGACGGGACACCGTCGTCGAGACGGATCCGCAGCGGGCGTCCGCCGACCTTGGCCCGGCCGATTCGGTCGAGGGAGTCGGGCGACACCGGGCCGATGATCTCGACGAGCGAGAAGCTGCCGTAGATGTCGATCTTGCCGAGGTCCTTGCCCGTGAGGCCACCTTCGCCCGTGATCGCCCCGACGATGCCGCCGGGCTGCACGCCGTGGTTGCGACCGGCCGCCACACGGTAGACGACGGCACCCTCGGTGCGGCGACGCGGCCGCTCGGGGTCATGCTCTCGGCTGTCCCGGGTGCGGGGACCCTCGTGACCGCGGTCACGTCCGGCCTTGACGGGGGCGAGGTGGACGCGGGCGAGTGCGTCGTCGAGGTCGTCGCCGACCGTCGGGCGCGGGGACGGTCCCTCGTCGCCGACGTGGAGCGCGAGCAGCGCCGCGAGGACGTCGTCGATGGCGGTGCCGGGGTTCTGGGCGAGGTGGACCGCGATCGCCTCGCGGTAGAGGTCGAGCCGACCGGCCTCGATCCGCGGTGCGACCGAGTCGAGCGTGCGCCCGACGCGGTGCGCGGAGACGTCCGCGGGGGAAGGGATGCGGACCTCCTCGAGCTGCTGGCGCGTGAGGCGCTCGATCTGCCGCAGCCTGAACTGCTCGTTGGGCGTGACGAAGGTGAGGGCCTCACCGGTGCGGCCCGCGCGCCCGGTGCGGCCGATGCGGTGGACGTACGCCTCAGGCTCGGTCGGGACGTCGAAGTTGACGACGAGGCCGATGCGGTCGACGTCGAGGCCGCGAGCGGCCACCTCGGTCGCGACGAGGACGTCAAGGTTGCCGTTGCGGAGCCGCTCGACGATCTTCTCGCGCTCGTTCTGCGCCACGTCCCCGGAGATGAAGGCGGCGGAGAGACCCTTGTCGACGAGCGCGTTGCCGACCTCGGCGGCGGCGCCGCGGGTCCGTACGAAGACGATCGCGGCCTCGGCGTCGGTGACGGCGAGCACGCGAGCGAGCGCACCGGCCTTGTGGCGGAACGGGACGACGGCATACGTCTGGCGGACCGAGGTGACGGTCGAGGACTGCCGTGCGACGGCGATCTCCACCGGGTCGTTGAGATGGAGCTGGGCGACGCGACGGATCGCGGGCGGCATCGTCGCGGAGAACAGCGCGACCTGACGCGTGTCGGGCGCGTGGGAGAAGATCTTGTCGACGTCCTCGGCGAAGCCCATCCGCAGCATCTCGTCGGCCTCGTCGAGGACGAGGTAGCGCACGCCACTCATGTCGAGGGTGTGCCGCTCGAGGTGGTCGATGACGCGGCCGGGGGTGCCGACGACGACCTGTGCCCCACGCTGCAGCGCGCGCTGCTGGGGGAGGAAGGGGGCACCGCCGTAGACGGCGACGACTCCGAGCCCGCCCACGTGCTTCCCGAAGGACTCGATCGCCTCGGCGACCTGCATCGCGAGCTCGCGGGTCGGGGTGAGGACGACGGCCTGCACCTGGCCTGCGCGCGGGTCGACGGCGGCGAGCAGCGGGAGACCGAATGCGGCGGTCTTGCCCGTCCCGGTCTGGGCGACGCCGGTGATGTCCCGGCCGGCGAGCAGCGCGGGGATCGCCTCGGCCTGGATGGCCGACGGCGTGGTGAACCCGAGGTCGCGCACGGCGCGGCGCAGCGCGTCCGGCAGGTCGAGGTCGTCAAAGGTGGGGCCGGTCGGGATGGTCACGTCGGCGTCGGTCTCAGGGGCAGCAGCGTCGAGCGTCTCGTCGGACGGCACCGCGTCGCTGGGCATGGCGGAGTCAGGGGTGGGCATGGTGGGGCCGTTTCTCTTGCAGGGGGGAGAAGTGCGCATGGGTCACGTCGGGCTAGGCCCGCACGTCGCCGTCCCGCACGAATCGACCACCTCTCGGGGGCGCCACGCACCACCCGGACCGGTCCACACACTGAGCAGCAGGATTCCGCGACAGAGCTCCTGGATCGTCCCCATCGTACTGGGAGGACGTCGCTCACGACGGGAGGCCCGGAGTGAGGTGGCGCACAGCAGGTGCGACCGCGCCGCCCTGGCCTAGGGTTGCGGCGTGCCCCAGCCTCGTCTCACCGGCCCGGTCCGGTCCGCAGTCCCCGCCGCACCCGCAGACACCGAGAGAGAGCGCCGGGCGCGCGTCCTCCTGGAGGGCTTCGCCGCGGTGCGCGCCGAGCACGGCGTCGAGGTCGAGCACGTCGCGGCTGCGCGCGCCGCCGCCGCGGAGGCCGTTCGACGAGGTCCGCGCCCGGCGCCTCGTGAGGATGCCCGCGACCTCCCTCTCGTGACGATCGACCCGGTGGGCTCCCGCGACCTCGACCAGGCGGTGCACATCGCGCGGCGCGGCGACGGGTACCGGGTGAACTACGCGATTGCCGACGTCGCGGCCTTCGTCGACATCGGCGATGCGCTCGACGTCGCGGCGCACGACCGCGGCGAGACCGTGTACTGCCCGGACGTGCGCGCGCCGCTCCACCCCGCGGAGCTGAGCGAAGGGGCCGCGTCGTTGCTCCCGGGTGAGGACCGCCCTGCGGTGCTGTGGACGTTCGACCTCGACGCAGACGGGGTCGAGGTGGGTACGCGGGTCCGGCGGGCGATTGTGCGGTCCCGCGAGCAGCTCGACTACGGCACGGTCCAGGCGCGCTCCGACGCCGCGGGGGTGCCTCGTGGCGTCGGAGCGGGCGTGGTCCCGCGCGGACGGAGCGAGGACCTTGCCGTGCTGCTGCCCGAGGTCGGGTCACGCCGGACGGTCCTCGAGCGCGCGCGTGGCGGCGTCCACCTCGCGCGCCCCGAGCAGGAGGTCACGCTCGGCGCAGAGGGCTGGACGACGACCTTCCGTGCCTCGCTGCCCGTGGAGGAGCACAACGCCCAGATCTCCCTGCTCACGGGGATCGCGGCGGCACGTCTGATGATCGACGCGGAGGTCGGGATCCTGCGCACGATGCCGGCGGCGCGTGACGAGGACCTCGCGCGACTCCGACGGCAGGCGCTGGCGCTCGGCGTCGAGTGGCCGAGCGGCGTCAGCTACGGAGAGCTCCTGCTTGGGCTGGACCATTCTCTTCCCGAGGTCGCGGCATTCCTCGTGGCGGCGACCCGGCTCTTCCGCGGTGCAACGTGGTCCGCGTTCGATGGCGCTCTTCCCGAGGAGACCCGGCACGGCGCGATGGGGACCTCCTACGCGCACGTCACCGCCCCGCTGCGCCGGCTCGTCGATCGTCTCGGCCTCGAGACGTGCGTCGCGGTCGACGCGGGGGAGGAGGTCCCGGAGGCCGTGCGTGACGCCCTGCCCGGCACCGCAGCGGCGATGGTCGCGGGGGCGCGGCGCTCGAACGCCGTCGACCGAGGCTGCACCGACCTCGTGGAGACGGTCGTGCTCGCCGACAAGGTGGGTCACGTGCTCGATGCCGTCGCGGTGACGGACGACACCGTGCAGCTCGTGGACCCTGCCGTCGTCGCGCGGTGCGAAGGCGAGCTGCCGGTAGGCGATGCGGTCCGGGTGCGGCTCGTCGAGGCAGACCCAACGACGCGGTCAGTCCGGTTCGTCGTGGCCTGACCCCGCGTGCACTGCCCGAACCGTAGGGTGGAGCAGGGCGGACGGTGCGCGTTCGCGGGGTCCCGCGCGCGGCAGCACCGGTGCACGCGGTTGAACAGGAGGACACGTGAGCGAGCAGGTCGACGCCGTCGTCGCACGGGAGCGGGTGTGGACGGTGCCGAACGCGATCAGCGGGCTGCGCCTGCTGCTCGTCCCGGTCTTCGCGTTGCTCATCGCCCAGCAGACCCCGTCGTACGATCTCGCCGCCTTCGCCGTCCTCGCGTTCGCTGGCTTCTCGGACTGGCTCGACGGCGTCATCGCGCGGCGGTTCGACCAGGGGTCCCGCCTGGGGCAACTCCTCGACCCGGCAGCCGACCGCCTCTACATCCTCGTGACGCTCGTCATGCTCGCCTGGCGCGACATCGTCCCGTGGTGGCTCGTCGTCGCCCTCGTCGCACGCGACGTCATGCTGGCGGCACTGCTGCCGCTGCTTGCGCGGCGGGGGTATGGGCCGCTGCCCGTCCATTTCGTCGGCAAGGCAGGGACCTTCGCGCTGCTCTACGCCTTCCCGCTGCTGCTCCTCACGACGTGGTCCGGGTGGCTGGGCACTGTCGCGTACGCCACGGGGTGGGCCTTCGCGCTGTGGGGGACCGGTCTCTACTGGCTCGCGGCAGTCCTCTACGTGCGCCAGGCCGTCGCGCTGCTCGCACAGCCGGACGTGCCCGAACAACTGTCTCCGGGATCCGCATGACGAGGCGCGGCCCGTCAGGCCCTCGGGAGCGGGTGACGGGTGTGAATCCTCGTCCCGACCGGTCGATGACGCTCCTCACCGAGATGATGGAGCGTCCGCTCGACCCCGGGTACGCGGAGGCTGCGGCCCGGCGGGCGCGGGGTGGGCAACCGCCTACGACGGCGCTCAGCGTCCTGGGGTTCGGAGCGCTCGCGATCGCGCTCGGCTTCGTCGGTGCGACGGCGTCCGCGACCCTGCGTGCACCGCAGGCCGACGTCACGTCCGCACGGACGCTGCTCGAGTCCGAGGTGACCGCCAGGACGGCGGAGGCAGACGCCTTCCGTGCGTCGCGCGACGCCCTTGCGGGTGAGGTGCTCACGCTGCAGACCGCAGCGCTCGAGGGGACGGACGAGGACCTGCTGCGCTACCTCGAGCGCACGGACGGCTCCGCAGGCGTCGTCCCGGTCTCGGGTCCCGGGGTGCGCGTCACCCTCGCCGACGCCGCAGACGACCACGGCGCCGACAGCTGGATCCAGGACGGCGACATCCAGGTGGTCATCAACGGGCTGTGGAGCGCCGGGGCGGAGGCGATCGCCATCAACGGCCACCGTCTCACCTCCCTCGCCGCGGTCCGCGGCGCGGGCGACGCGATCCTCGTCGGGCTCGTCGCGCTCTCAGGCCCTTACGTCATCGAGGCGATCGGCGATCCTCAGCATCTCGAGCCGGACTTCGCACGGACGGCCGCCTACCGCTATCTCACGATGCTCCGGACGACGCACGGCCTCACCGCCCAGGTCACCGGCGTCGACGAGCTGCGCCTGCCTGCTGCCTCAGGCGTGGCCGTGCGCTACGCGACGCCCACGGGCTCGGTGCCCTGGGAGCGCGGGGCGGCGCAGGACCCCTCGACAACGACCTCAGTCACCACGGAGGATGACTCCCCATGATCGCCGCACTCGGACTCGTCATCGGCGTCGTCGCCGGGCTCGTGCTGCAGCCGACCGTCCCGATCGAGCTGCAGCCCTACCTCCCCATCGCCGTGGTGGCGGCCCTCGACGCGCTCTTCGGCGGGCTGCGCGCCTACCTCGACGGGATCTTCGACGACCGGGTGTTCCTCGTGTCGTTCCTCTTCAACATCGTCGTCGCCGCGCTCATCGTCTTCCTTGGTGACCAGCTCGGCGTCGGGACCCAGCTGTCGACGGCCGTCGTCGTCGTGCTCGGGATCCGCATCTTCTCCAACGCGGCGGCGATCCGCCGTCACGTGTTCAAGGCATGACGACGACCCCCGGCGGCCACCCGCCGCACGCGCACCGCCAGGACGCGGGGCAGCGCCGGCTGCGCAAGCTGCTCCGGATCCGGCTCACGCGCGCGCACCTCGCGACGACGCTCATGTGCACGCTGCTCGGGTTCGCGCTCGTCGTCCAGGTGCAGCACACGCAGGACGACCAGTACGCGGGGCTGCGTCAGGGCGACCTCGTCCGCATCCTTGACGAGACGACGTCACGCTCGCGCGAGCTGCGCCAGGAGATCGCGACGCTTGAGGCGACCCGCCGGGAGCTCGTCTCGGGAACCGACCAGCGGCAGGCTGCGCTCGAGGCCGCGACGAGGCGCGCCACGACGCAGGGGATCCTCGCGGGTCAGCTGCCGGCTGAGGGGCCCGGCGTCGAGGTGACGCTCACGGCGAGCGAGGGCGCGCTGCCCGCGATCACGATGTTCAACATGCTCGAGGAGCTGCGGAACGCCGGCGCCGAGGTCATCCAGCTCAACGAGGTGCGGGTCACGGCCTCGAGCCACTTCACCGACGGCGTCGACGGGGTGCTCCTCGACGGGGTGGTCCTCCTCCCGCCCTACCGGTGGGTCGCAATCGGCGACCCCCAGGCGATGGGGCCTGCGCTCGAGATCCGAGGCGGGGCGATGGCCCAGGTCCGGGCCGCTGGCGGGGACGGAACGGTGCGGCAGGACGACCGCGTGGAGGTGACGGCGATCGCCTCGCTCGCTCAGCCGCGCTGGGCCGAGCCGATCGACGAGGAGCAGGACTAGACCCAGGCTGCACGGGGCTGCCTCGACCGCTTAGGCTGGGGCTCTCGGGTGCCGATCCGACAAGCAAGGCGGACAGGCGGGTTGGCCGATCCACACCCCCGGTGGACGCGGGCGCCGCCCCAGGCAGGCGCAGGACGACGACGGAGGCGGACATGACGCAGCAGGACCAGGGCCCAGGTGGTCGCGCGGTGACGCGCGGGGGAGCAGAGACGACCATCACGTTCGGCACGCCCTTCCAGTCCGACCCCGACCTCGTCTCCCACGGTCTCACCGCTGACGAGCAGGCGGCCGTCGCCGCTCTTCCGCGGACGTCGGCGCTGCTCATCATGCACCGCGGCCCGAGCGTGGGCGCGAGGTTCCTGCTCGACTCCGAGCGCACGCTCGCGGGCCGCAGCCCCGACGCCGACATCTTCCTCGACGACGTGACGGTGTCGCGCAAGCACGCGGAGTTCGTGCGGGAGCTCGACGAGTTCGTCGTGCGGGACGCAGGCTCGCTCAACGGCACGTACGTCAACCGGCAGCGCATCGATCAGACCCGGCTGCAGCCGGGCGACGAGGTTCAGATCGGCAAGTACCGGCTGACCTTCCACGTCAACCCTGCTCGTTCGCAGGAGCAGGGCCGTGCGGAGGCGCAGCAGTGACCCCTCGCCCCGGGCAGCGGGTGCGTGGCGCGAGCGGGGTGGCGCAGGAGCTCGATGATGCCGGTCAGCGCGCGCACGGCACCGCGCCAGGTCTACACGTCGCCGAGCCGTGGCCGCACGGGATCTCCCGGCAGCCGACGATGCGCATCTCCGACGTGCTCGCGGCGCTGTCGGTCGAGTTCCCTGCGGTGAGCACGTCCAAGTTGCGCTTCCTCGAGGACCAGGGACTCGTCACGCCCTTCCGGACGCCTGCCGGGTACCGCCAGTACAGCCCCGCGGACGTCGAGCGGCTGCGCTACGTGCTGCGACTGCAGCGCGACCGCTACCTCCCGCTCAAGGTCATCGGCGACCAGCTCGCCGCGCTTGACGCCGGCACGAGCGAGGAGCCGGTCGTCGCTGCACGCCTCGCGACGCGAGACGGCGTCACGCAGCGACCCGCGCTCGCCGACCGTCGCACGCCGGCTCAGCTCGCCGAGGACGCGGGCGTCGACGTCGCGCTCGTCGAGGGCCTGCTCGACGCGGGAATCATCCAGGTCACGGCCGAGGGGCACCTCGACACGTGGGCGCGTCCGGTCGTCGTCGCTGCGGGCGCGCTGCGCGAGCACGGCATCGACCCGCGTCATCTGCGCTCGTTCCGATCCGCAGCGGATCGCCAAGTCGACCTCATCGAACAGATCGTCACGCCGTTGCGCGGGCAGGGCGGGCCGACTGCCCGAGCGCACGCGGGCACCGTGGCGGCCGAGGTGGGCGAACTGTGCGCGGCGCTGCACACGGCCCTCGTGCGCGCATCGGTCGCGCGCCTGGCTCCCTGACAGAGCTCTCCGCCACCCCGACGTCGCGTGCGCAGACGGGCCGGTGTCGCACGCGAGGCGTAGCGTGGACCCATGGTGGAGCGCCCGGACGAGATGGTCCCCGTGGAAGTCCTCGGGGTGCGTCGGCAGCTGCCCGCGGACGAGTACGTCGTCCTCCTGCTCGACTCCACCTCAGACCTCGTCGTCCCGATCGTCATCGGTCCGACAGAGGCGGCGGCGATCGTCGCCGGCCAGTCAGGCATCGCGCTCCCGCGCCCGAGCACGCACGACCTTCTGCGCGACGTGCTCCTGCTGTCCGGTCGGCAGCTGGCGTGCGCGCTCGTCGAGAACCTCGACGGGGGTACCTTCATGGGGGCGCTGGTGCTCGACGACGGGACGCACGTCGACGCACGACCGTCGGACGCGATCGCGCTCGCCGTGCGGACGGGCAGCGAGGTGCTGTGCCACGCGGACGTGCTCGCGGTCGCGGGTGTCGACCTCGTCCGCAGCTCCTCTGACGCGACGATCGAGCAGTTCAGGGACTTTCTCGAGCATGTCGAGGCCGACGACTTCGACGCGGGGGAGGGCGCCGCGGGAGGCGAAGCCTCACCATGAGGTTGAACCTAAGACTCGCGGGCGCGACACGCCGAAAGCGCTCGACGCCGCAGTCGTTGACTGCCCCTCCGCGGACCCCTAGCGTGATCGATGTAGGCAGCACCGGCCCCCGGGCCGCGACGCACGACGACCGTGGAGGACACCCGTGAGCGGCACCGAAAGCACCGAGGCCGCCCTCGGCATCCCGCAAAGGGCGCAAGGCCTGCTGTTTGGCGACGTGCTCCCTGACCTTGACGAGTCAACGGGATACCGCGGCCAGACCGCGTGCCGGGCGGCGGGCATCACCTACCGCCAGCTCGACTACTGGGCGCGGACGGGGCTCGTCGAGCCGACCGTGCGCTCGGCGAGCGGGTCAGGCACCCAGCGCCTCTACTCGTTCCGGGACATCCTCGTGCTCAAGGTCGTCAAGCGGCTGCTCGACACCGGTGTCTCGCTGCAGCAGATCCGCACGGCCGTCGGTCATCTTCGTGAGCGCGGGGTCGACGACCTCGCACAGATCACTCTCATGTCCGACGGTGCGAGCGTCTACGAGTGCACCTCGGCCGACGAGGTCATCGACCTCGTCCAGGGAGGGCAGGGAGTCTTCGGCATCGCGGTCGGTCGGGTCTGGCGCGAGGTCGAGGGTTCGCTCGCCGAGCTGCCGTCCGAGCGAGCCGATGACGGCGCACCGCCGGAGACGGCTGGCGACGAGCTCGCGGCGCGCCGCGCGGCGCGCAAGGCGGTCTGAGCGACCGTACGGCAGGGCCCTGCGCACAGGACGTGCGCGAAGTCGGGCTCAGCGGACCTTGGGGGCGCGCAGCGCGCGCGCGAGCAGCTCGTCGAAGACCTGGGCGATGTGGTGGGCAGCCCGGCCAGGCCAGTCATGGATGGCCAGGGCTGCTCCCTGGGCCTGCTGGAGGGCGGCCCGCTCCGGAATGTGCGGCGCCAGGACGAGCGGGCCGTACAGCTGCGCAAGCTCCTCGAGCCGGTAGCTCTGCTCGATCGAACGGGCCCGCACGCGGTTGACGACGATGCCGAGGGGCTGCGGCGTCGTCGCCCCGATGGACCGTCGCACGTCATCCACGGCCCGCATCGCGCGCCCCACCGCCATGACCGAGTAGAGACCCGGCTCGGTGACGACCGCCACACGGTCGCACGCCGCGAGACCGGCGCGCGTGATCCCGCCGAGCGACGGCGGGCAGTCGACGAGAACGAGGTCGTACTGGCCCACCATCGAGAGCGCCTCGCTCAGATGGCCGGACTCACGCGCCGCGACCTCCGGCCCGTCGTGGTCGGCCGAATCAGCGCTGCCCATCATGACGTCGAGCCCGGACTCGACCCAGGTGCTCGGCGCGATCGCTCGCTGCACCGTGTCGAAGCTGGGACGGGTGAGGACGGCGGCGACGTCGAGGCGTCGCTCCTCGTCCGCAGGTGCAGGGGCTAGAGACATCGTCGAATCGCCCTGCGGGTCCAGGTCGATGACGAGGGTGCGCAGACCCCTGACCATCGCGGCCGAGGCCAGCCCGAGGGTCACCGACGTCTTGCCCACACCGCCCTTGAGGCTGCACACACCGAGAACCAGCACGAAGCCACCGTACCGGGCAGGCGCGCCGCGTCGCGCGTGCGGTCGTCGGCCAGGGCCCGGTCATGGGACTATCGTCCCCGGGTCAAGGACCGGTTGCCGCGATATCGCGAGGCCGCGTCGTGGTCTGCACACGCACGCGCCCGGCTCGGCCGGTACCGTGCGCCCCACGTGACGATGGAAGAGGTGGATCTGTGTTCTCGAAGGTGCTCGTGGCCAACCGGGCCGAGATCGCGGTGCGGGCATTCCGTGCCGCCTATGAGCTGGGGGCCCGGACCGTCGCGGTGTTCCCGCACGAGGACCGCAACTCCGAGCACCGCCTCAAGGCGGACGAGGCGTACCCGATCGGGGAGATCGACCACCCGGTGCGGGCCTACCTCGACATCGACGAGATGGTCCGGGTCGCCAAGGAGTCCGGCGCCGACGCGGTGTACCCGGGCTACGGCTTCTTGTCCGAGAACCCCGAGTTCGCGCGCGCCTGCGCCGCAGCCGGGCTCGTCTTCGTCGGCCCGCCGGCCGAGGTGCTCGAGCTCGCCGGCAACAAGGTGAGCGCGCTCGCCGCAGCCCGCGCCGCCGGCATCCCCGTCCTGCCCTCGAGCGCGCCGTCCTCCGACGTCGACGAGCTGCTCGCCGCGGCGGACGAGGTCGGCTTCCCGATCTTCGTCAAGGCGGTCGCCGGTGGTGGCGGCCGTGGCATGCGCCGCGTGGACACGCGCGAGGAGCTGCCCGAGGCGCTCAGCGCGGCGATGCGCGAGGCGAAGGGCGCCTTCGGCGACCCGACCGTGTTCCTCGAGCGCGCCGTCCTGCGGCCGCGCCACATCGAGGTGCAGATCCTCGCGGACGGTGCGGGCAACGTCGTCCACCTCTTCGAGCGTGACTGCTCGGTGCAGCGCCGGCACCAGAAGGTCATCGAGATCGCCCCGGCGCCCAACCTCGACGAGGCCACCCGTGAGGCGCTCTGCCGCGACGCGGTCGCGTTCGCGCGGGCGATCGGCTACCAGAACGCCGGAACGGTCGAGTTCCTGCTCGACACGGTGGGGGAGCGTGCGGGGGAGCACGTCTTCATCGAGATGAACCCGCGCATCCAGGTCGAGCACACGGTGACCGAGGAGGTCACTGACATCGACCTCGTCTCGGCGCAGATGAAGATCGCGTCCGGCATGACGCTCACGGACCTCGGCATCACCCAGGAGTCCGTCCGGGTCAACGGCTTCGCGCTCCAGACCCGGATCACGACCGAGGACCCGTCGAACGGCTTCCGCCCCGACACCGGGCGCATCATCGGCTACCGCTCGCCGGGCGGCGCCGGTGTCCGCCTCGACGGCGCGACGGCGACGGCCGGGGCCGACATCTCCGGGCACTTCGACTCGATGCTCGTCAAGCTCACCTGCCGCGGACGCGACTACGCGACCGCCGTGAACCGGGCGCGTCGCGCGCTCGCCGAGTTCCGCATCCGCGGCATCCGGACGAACATCCCGTTCCTCCAGGCCGTCCTGGCCGACGACACCTTCATTGCAGGCGATCTCTCGACGTCCTTCATCGACGAGCGGCCCGAGCTGCTCGCGACGAGGCGGTCGGCGGACCGTGGCACCAAGCTCCTCGGTTTCCTCGGGGACGTCACGGTCAACCGCCCCTACGGTCCGTCTCCGGTCACGATCGCGCCGCGCGCAAAGCTCCCCGAGGTCGACCTCACGGAGCCCGCGCCGCCGGGGAGCCGTCAGCGGCTGCTCGAGCTCGGCCCGGAGGGGTTCGCGCGTTCGCTGCGCGAGCAGAAGGCACTGGCTGTCACCGACACGACGTTCCGCGACGCGCACCAGTCCTTGCTCGCCACGCGCGTGCGGACGTACGACCTCGTCACCGCCGCGGGCCACGTCGCGCGCACGACGCCGCAGCTGCTCTCGGTCGAGGCCTGGGGCGGGGCCACGTACGACGTCGCGCTGCGCTTCCTCGGGGAAGACCCGTGGGAGCGGCTGGCGAGCCTGCGCGAGGCGCTGCCGAACGTCGCGATCCAGATGCTGCTGCGCGGCCGCAACACGGTCGGCTACACGCCGTACCCGACCGAGGTCACCGAGGCGTTCGTCCGGGAGGCCACCGCGACGGGGATCGACATCTTCCGCATCTTCGACGCGCTCAACGACGTCGAGCAGATGCGCCCCGCGATCGAGGCCGTGCGGGCAGCTGGTTCCCCGATCGCCGAGGTCGCCCTCTGCTACACGGGCAACCTGCTCGACCCGGCGGAGGACCTCTACACGCTGGACTACTACCTCCGCCTCGCGGAGCGCATCGTCGAGGCAGGCGCGCACGTCCTGGCGATCAAGGACATGGCGGGGCTCCTGCGTCCCGCGGCCGCCGCGACGCTGGTCAGTGCGCTGCGTGAGCGCTTCGACCTCCCGGTCCACCTGCACACGCACGACACGACGGGCGGGCAGCTCGCGACGCTGCTCGCGGCGAGCGACGCCGGGGTCGACGCGGTCGATGCCGCCTCCGCCGCGATGGGCGGCACGACGAGCCAGCCGCCGATGTCGGCGCTCGTCGCGGGGCTCGAGCACACGGGCCGCGACACCGGTCTCTCTCTCCAGGCGGTCTGCGACCTCGAGCCGTACTGGGAGTCGGTGCGTCGTCTCTACAACCCGTTCGAGTCCGGGCTCCCGGGCCCGACCGGTCGAGTCTACGAGCACGAGATCCCGGGCGGCCAGCTGTCGAACCTGCGCCAGCAGGCGATCGCGCTCGGGCTGGGGGACCAGTTCGAGAAGGTCGAGGCCACGTACGCCGCCGCCGACCGCATCCTTGGTCGTCTCGTCAAGGTGACCCCGTCGTCGAAGGTCGTCGGGGACCTCGCCCTCGCGCTCGTCGGGCGCGACGTCGACCCTGCCGACTTCGCGAGCGACCCCGGCTCCGTCGACGTGCCGGACTCCGTCATCGGGTTCCTCCAGGGCGAGCTCGGGACGCCTCCGGGCGGGTGGCCCGAGCCTTTCCGCACGCGTGCCCTCGCCGGCCGCGCCTCGCACGCCCCGCGTGTCGCCGAGCTGACGGCACAGGACCGGGCGGACCTCGAGGGGGACGCGGCGACCCGCCGCAACCGGCTCAACCACCTGCTCTTCCCGTCGCCCACGAAGGACTTCGAGCAGACAAGGGCGACGTATGGCGACGTCGCGGTCCTCGACACGACGAGCTACCTCTACGGCCTCACGGCGGGGGAGGAGGTCGAGATCGTCCTCGACCGCGGTGTGCGGCTGCTCGTGGGCCTCGAGGCCGTCGGCGAGCCCGACCCGCGCGGGATGCGGACGGTGATGTTCACGCTCAATGGACAGCTTCGTCCCATCCAGGTGCGAGACCGGAACGTCGAGGTGGACGTCGTCGCGGCCGAGAAGGCCGATCCGGGCCGTCCGGGCCACATCGCGTCGCCGTTCGCAGGGGCGGTGTCGCCCGCGGTCCAGGAGGGGCAGAAGGTCTCCGCGGGTCAGACGGTCGCGACGATCGAGGCGATGAAGATGGA
>JAFABT010000031.1 GCA_023425905.1 Actinomycetes bacterium
CATCAAGGTCGACCGCACGGGCCTCGTGCCGCTGGTCCTCGGCGACTCGGAGGCGGTGCTCGTCGGCGACCCCGTCGTCGCGGTCGGGGCCCCGCTCGGGCTGCAGGGCACGGTGACGTCGGGAATCGTCTCCGCGAAGAATCGCCCCGTCACGGCCGGTCGGGTCGAGGACTACGCCTTCATCAACGCGATCCAGACGGATGCGGCCATCAACCCCGGCAACTCGGGGGGCCCGCTCGTCAACGTCGCGGGCGAGGTCATCGGCATCAACTCCGCGATCGCCCAGCCGCCTGGCGCCGCGCTGAGCGGCTCAGCCGGGAGCATCGGTCTCGGGTTCGCGATCCCGTCCAACCAGGCACGCACGACCGCGGAGCAGCTCATCAGCAAGGGCAAGGCGACATACCCCGTCATCGGCGTCATGCTCGACCTGCGCTACGAGGGCGATGGCGTCCGCGTCGTGTCTGAGGGCGCCGACGGTCAACAGCCCGTGACGCCCGACGGTCCCGCCGACGCCGCCGGCATCCGCCCGGGTGACGTCATCCTCGCGATCGACGGCCGGCCGGTGACCGAACCTGACGAGCTCATCGTCGCGATCCGCGCGCGCACGCCGGGCGACAGCGTCCGGCTCACGGTGCGGACCGACGAGGAGGAGCGTGAGGTGACCCTCGTCCTCGTGGCGAGCCCCGACTGACGCCGACCAGGGCTGGGCGAGGCCCCGCGCGGTGCCGGGTAAGTTAGGCGCGTGCTCGGCATCAACGGCGGGGAGGCCCTCGTCCTCCTCCTCATCGCGCTCGTCGTCGTCGGACCCGAGCGCCTGCCCCGCTATGCCGAGCAGCTCGCCGGCCAGGTCCGTGGCCTGAGGAGGTTCCTCCAGGAGGCCCGGGTCCGGGTCCAGGAGGAGCTCGGGGAGGACGACGACGGCACCTGGGCGTCCCTCGACCCTCGCCAGTACGATCCCCGGCGGATCGTGCGCGAAGCCCTCGTCGACCCCGTGCTCGGCCCGGCCGAGGCGGGTCCGTCGATGACGGGTCGAGCGGCTGCCGCGGCGACGTCCGGTGCGGTCGCGGGCGCCACCGGAGCCATGTCCTTCCCGTCCCAGGCCGCCGTCGCCGCGTCGCCCGGGGCCGCCCCGTTCGACGACGAGGCCACCTGACGCAGACCGCTGACCGAGTCGAGTGGCAGCCGCTGGACCTGCCATGATGGGGCGATGAGCGAGGCGCATGAGCAGACCACCGACGGTATCGAGCACGACGGGCGCTCCGGCCCGGCGCGCAGGCCGCGCATCTTCTCCGGGATGCAGCCGACCTCCGACTCCCTCCACCTCGGCAACTACCTCGGCGCGCTCACCCACTGGGTCGCCCTCCAGGACTCGCACGAGGCGATCTACTGCGTCGTCGACCTCCACGCGCTCACGGTCGAGCCCGACCCGGAGACGCTCCGCACCCGGACGCGCCGCACGGCCGCGCAGTACCTCGCGGCGGGCGTCGACCCGGCCCGCTCGGTGCTCATGGTCCAGTCGCACGTGCCGGAGCACGCAGAGCTCGCCTGGGTGCTGTCCTGCTACACCGGGTTCGGCGAGGCCGGCCGGATGACCCAGTTCAAGGACAAGTCCTCCAAGCGCGGCACCGACGGCACGAACGTCGGCCTCTTCACCTATCCGGTCCTCATGGCCGCGGACATCCTGCTCTACGACGCCGACCTCGTCCCGGTCGGCGAGGACCAGCGTCAGCACCTCGAGCTCTCCCGCGACCTCGCGGTCCGCCTCAACAAGCGACGGGGCAAGGGCACGGTCATCGTCCCCGAGCCGTACATCGTCAAGGAGACGGCGAAGATCTACGACCTGCAGGACCCGACGGCGAAGATGAGCAAGTCCTCCTCGAGCCCGAACGGGATCATCGATCTCCTCGACGCGCCCAAGGTGATCGCCAAGCGCATCCGCTCGGCCGTGACGGATACCGGCACCGAGATCCGCTTCGACCCGGTCGAGAAGCCCGGGGTGTCGAACCTGCTGTCGATCTACTCGGCCATGACGGGGCGTCCGGTCGCGGACATCGTCACGCAGTACGAGGGGAAGGGATACGGCCACCTCAAGGTCGACCTCGCCGACGCCGTCGTCGAGGCCCTCGCACCGTTCCAGGAGCGCTTCGCGACCTACGTCGACGACCCGGCCCAGCTCGACGCGATCCTCGCGGACGGCGCGGACCACGCCCGGGACATCGCCAGCTCGACCCTCGCCCGGGTGTACGACCGGATCGGCCTGCTCCGTCCCGTGCGCGGTCCGCGGTGAGGCTGCCCGAACGCACGGGGGACCAGATCCGCTTCGGGATCTCGATCCTCGTCCCGCCGCCGGCCGGGCCCGAGCTCCAGGCCGCCCGCGAGGCGATCGGTGACCTGCTCGCTCCCGCGATCCCCGCGCACGTCACCCTCCTCGGCCCGACGGTCGTCGAGACCGAGGAGCACGACCTCGTCGTCGAGCACCTCGAGCAGGTCGCGTCCCGGCACGAGCCCTTCCACATCCACCTGCGCGGCACCGGGACGTTCCGTCCCGTCTCGCCGGTCGTCTTCGTCCAGCTCGCTCAGGGCATCCCCGGCTGCGAACGACTGGAGGCCGACATACGCTCGGGACCACTCGCGCAGCCGCTGCGCTTCAACTACCACCCGCACGTCACCGTGGCGCACGAGGTCGGCGCGGAGGCGCTCGACAGGGCCTTCGCCGAGCTCGCAGGCTACGAGGCGCACTTCGACGTCACGGCGTTCCAGCTCTTCCACCACGGTGACGACGGGGTGTGGCGGCCCGCGAGGGACTTCACCCTGACCGGCTGACCGCGGGTCGGGGAGGACCGACCCAGGAGGACCTCGATGATCGCCCGAGTCACGGCCCTCGCTGCCCGCCTGGGCGCCTGGTGGCAGCGCACCCTGCCGGGACGGGTGCTCGCCCGGTACGGCCGCGCCAACGGTGGTGTCCTCACGGGAGGCATCGCCTACTCGGCGCTGTTCTCCGTCTTTGCCGCGCTCACGATCGGCTGGACCCTGCTCATGTCGGTCGTCGGCAACGACGAGACGATCCGTGCCGCTGTCCTCGACGCCGTGTCGGAGTCGCTGCCCGGCCTGCTCACCACAGGGGGCGGCGACGAGGGCCTGCTCGACCCGGACACGCTCACCATGTCGTCCGGGCTGTCCTGGGCCGGGATCGTCGCGGGCGTCGTGCTGCTCGTCTCCGCGCTGGCCTTCCTCGGCGCGGTGCGTGCATCGGTCCGCGCCGTGTTCGGGGCTCAACTCGCCCCGGCGAACCCGGTCCTGCAGCAGCTGCGCCAGCTCGCGAGCCTTCTCGGGATCGGCGTGGCGATCCTCGTCTCCGCGGTCGGTGGCCTTGCGGTGACCGCGGGCGCCCGGTGGCTGCTAGGACTCCTGGGGCTCGAGGAGGCGGCCGGGGCGCTGTCGACGGTGCTCGGGTTCACGGTCGCGCTCGCCGCGGACATGGGCCTGCTCGTCCTGCTCGTCGTCGTCCTCGCCGGGGTGCGGCCGGGCCGCCGCGCGCTGCTCGTCGGGACGCTCGTGGGGGCCGCCGCGCTGAGCGCCGTGCGCGCACTGGGGACGTCCGTGGTCGCGGGAAGCGTCGAGGCCAATCCCCTGCTCGCCTCGGTCGCGACGGTCGCGATCCTGCTGCTGTGGATCAACCTCTTCGCGCGGATCGTGCTCTACAGCTCCGCGCTCGTCGCGGAGCTGCCCGGCGGGCGTGACCCGTCCGTCGAGAGCGGGCCAGCAGACGCCGCGGCGGACGGTGAGCGTGAGCTCGTCGAGGACGGCGCCGGAATCTAGCCGTCAGCCCCGGTAGGTCTGGACGAGCGGGCAGGCGAAGTTGTCGCGCTGCGCCTTGAGGCCGACCTGGTTGAGGTAGCGCACGACGGTCGAGTACGAGCCCATGAGCGTCATCTCCGTGTACCGCACGCCCTTCTCCGCGCAGAACGCCTCGACGATGGGCTTGGCGCGGCGCAGGCTCGGCCGGGGCATGCTCGGGAAGAGGTGGTGCTCGATCTGGTAGTTGAGCCCGCCCATCGCGATGTCGATCGCTCGGCCGCCGGACACGTTGCGGCTCATGAGGACCTGACGGCGCAGGAAGTCGACCTTGACGTCCTTCGGGACGATCGGCATGCCCTTGTGGTTCGGGGCGAACGAGCCCCCCATGTACAGACCGAAAAGGCTCAGCTGGATCGCGAGGAAGGCTACGGCCTTGCCGGGTGACATCACCGAGCACGCGAGGGCGACGAAGCCGCCGAGGCGGATCGCGAGAAACGCGATCTCGACGCCGCGGCGTGCGACGGGCTCGCGGCTCGCGACGCGGCGGATCGCCTGGAAGTGCAGCTCGAGGCCTTCGAGGAGGAGCAGCGGGAAGAAGAACCACCCCTGACGGGTCGCGAACCAC
>JAFABT010000138.1 GCA_023425905.1 Actinomycetes bacterium
GTCCTCGACCACGTGACCGCGAGCTTCCCGCCCGCGTACCTCGCAGTCGGCAACGGTGACCCGCTCCGCAGCCACTCCTACGCACTCGCCGACCGGCTCGCCGAACTCGGCGTCCCGACGACGACGGCCTTCTACCCCGACGACTACGAGCCGCGCCTGGGGCACGAGTTCCAGCTCGACCTCACGCGCAGCTCCGAGGCGCGCGACGTCCTCGCCGCGACCGCCGCCTTCCTCGCCGACCGGCTCAGAGCTCCCGCGACCCCATGAGGTCGTAGTTCGCCCGGGCGTCGGCCATGTGACGCTGCGACTCCTCCTCGCGGCCGGCACTGGCGCACAGGTCCGCGAGCGCGACGGAGCAGTCCGCCGCCTGCCGACGCAGCCCCAGGTGCGCCGCCCGGTCACGCGCGCGCAGGTACGTGCTCTCCGCCTCCTCGACGCGCTCCGTGCGGGCGTAGATCGTCGCGAGGCCGATCGTGCACTCGAGCGCGGGGCCGTCGATGTCGAACAGCTCGTAGTAGGCGGCGGCGTCGCGGTAGGTGACCTCCGCGTCTGCGTCCCGGCCCGCGTCGCGCAGCACGCCCGCGAGGTTCGTCGAGCAGTCGGCCGCCGCGCGGTGGAGGTCGTTCGCAAGGTAGTACGTCCGCGCCTCGAGGTAGGCCTCTTCCGCGGCGTCGAAGCGTCCCGTCTCCCACGCGCTGCGGGCGAGCGCCGTCGTGCAGTGCGCCGCCTGGTGGTTGAGCTCGTGGAGCCGGAAGTACGCCCGGGCCTGGTCGAGGAGCTGGTCGGCGACCTCGTACCGGCCGGCCGTCACGTGGATCTCGCCGAGCTTCATCGTCGTCTGGGCGGCCTCGTGGTTGAGCTCGTGGTTGCGGTAGTAGTCGAGCGCCTGGGCGATCGCGTCCGCGGCGTCCTCGGTGCGGCCCGTGGCGAGGTAGACGGCGCCGAGGTGCTCCGTGCAGGCGGCGACCTGGTGGTCGAGCCCATGGCGACGGAAGTACTCCCGCGCCGAGCCGAAGGCACGCTCCGCGAGCGTGTGCCGCCCCGTCGCGAGGTAGACGTTGCCGAGGTTCGCCATCGTCGTCGCGGCGCGGTCTGGCATGTCGTGCGCCTGGAAGTAGCCGAGCGCCTGCGTGAGGGTGTCCTCCGCCTCCGGGAACCGGCCCGTCGCCCGGTAGACGAGGCCGAGGTTGCGCGCCGAGTCCGCTGCCCGCTCCTCCGCACCCGCGAGACCGAAGTGGTCCGCCGCACCCTGCCAGCCCCGCTCGGCCGTCTCGTAGTCGAGGCGCTCCCACGCCTCGGCGGCGGAGTCGTAGAGCTGCTGGGCAGTCTCGTGGCGGGGGTCGCGGGCGGTGGCGTCGTGGCTCATGCGGATGCGGTCCTCGTCGTGGATGGCCGACGCTCGGTTCGTCGGCGGGGAGCTCGGGTGGAGCCTATCGACGTGCGGCCGCAAAGGGGGAGAGCAACCACCCTGACGACGGGACGAATTCCACCCGCTGCTCACCCGGATGGACCTCCCCGGCACGCGCCGATCATGCTCGGTACCATCGTGCGGTGATCTTCAAGGCAGTCGGCGACGGACGTCCCTACCCCGACCACGGCCTCGTCACCCCGAAGGACTGGGCGGAGGTCCCGCCGCGGCAGGTGCGTCTCGACGAGCTCGTGACGACCAAGCGCACGCTCAGCCTCGACTCGCTGCTCTCGGACGACTCGACGTTCTTCGGCGACCTGTTCGCCCACGTCGTGCAGTACCGCGGTGTCATGTACCTCGAGGACGGTCTGCACCGTGCCGTCCGTGCCGCGCTGCAGCAGCGCGCCGTGCTCCACGCCCGGGTCCTCGTCGTCTGACGGCCCCTGGCCCGCGCTGACGGGCGCTCGCGACAGCGCCTGTCCACGCCTGGATGCACGCCCCGTGCGCCCGGTGCATTAGTTAGGGTTACGCCTGTGACCGTCCCGACCTCGCCCGACCGCGCCCGTGCCCTGCGCAGGCGACGCCAGCGCGAGCGTCAGGCCGTGATCTTCGGCCTGCTCATCGCGGTGCTCGCCGTCGCGGCCCTCGGCGGTATCGCGATCTGGAGCGGGGCGCTCGACGCCCCCTTCGCCCGTCCGTTCACCGTCGTGTCGAAGTCCCCCGACTACGTGCCGCCGCCCGTGCCGTGCGTCGAGCCGGACTCGATGCCCGTGAAGTACACGAAGACGAAGGTCAACGTCTTCAACGCCTCGACGCGCGTCGGCCTCGCGGGCGACACCGCGGCCGCGGTCGCGGAGCGCGGGTTCAAGATCGGCACGACCGACAACTTCGGGGAGACCTTCGACACCCCCGCCCGCATCTACTTCGGGGTCGAGGGCGTCCGGCAGGCGTACACCCTCGCCGCCCAGCTGCCGTCAGCCGAGCTGCACTACGACAACCGCGAGGGCAAGACGATCGACCTCGCCGTCGGCTCGCTCTGGGCGGACATGCTCCCGCCGGAGGACGTCACGCTCGACCCGAAGCAGCCGCTCGAGCCGCTGCCGGGATGCGTCCCCCTCGCCTCGGCCACGCCCGAGCCCTCCCCGACGCCCAAGGCCCCGGAGTCGGGCAAGCCGTCCGGCAAGGCGAGCGCGGCGGCAGACGCGAAGTCGGCACCGAGCGCCAAGTGAGCACAGGGCGGCCCCGCCCGGAGCTGCGTCGGTACGCGCCGCGCGACCGCGCGGCCGTCTACGACATCTGCATCCGCACCGGCCACGACGGCGAGGACGCCCGCGGCGTCCACGCCCGGCCGGAGCTCGTCCCCGAGATCTGGGCCGGGCCGTACCTCGCGCTCGCGCCCGACCTCGCGTGGGTCGCGGTCGACGACGCCGACGAGCCGGTCGGCTACGTCCTCGGCGTCGCGGACACGGTGGCCTTCGCCGCCGCGTGCGAGGAGCACTGGTGGCCCGCGGCCCGCGCCCGCAACCCGGTGCCGCCGCAGGGCGCCCCCGCGTCCGACGCCTCCCTCTACCAAACCCTCCACGACCCGCCCGGCCCGCAGCCCGACTTCGTCGACGCGTACCCCGCGCACCTCCACGTCGACCTGCTCCCCCGCGCTCAGGGCACCGGGACGGGCCGCGCCCTGCTCGAGACGCTCTTCGCCGACCTGCGCCGGCGGGAGGTGACCGGGCTGCACCTCGGCGCGTCGAGCACGAACACGCGGGCGATCGCGTTCTACGAGCACGTGGGTCTCCACGTCCTCGAGACCCGGCCCGGGGTCACGTACCTCGGGATCCGCCTCTGACTCTTCGCGCGACCCAGCACGGCTGCGACGCACGACGGCCCCCGACGCGCTGCAGGGGGCGCATCGGGGGCCGTCGGCGTGCGCCAGGGGTGCGCACGGCTCAGGGGGGCACGCGGAGGCCGGCGCCTCCTCCTCGAGCGCGGTCCCGGCAGGGGCCGACGCGGGCGTCGCGGCCTCCTGGTTCGTCCCCCGCCATCGGGCCACCGCACGCATGCCGTGGTAGAAGACGAGGACCGCCGCCGTGCCGATCGCGATGCCCTCGAAGGTGAGTCCACCCTCGGTCGAGAAGTTGAAGTTCGCGGCGGCGATGATGAGGCCGATGCCCGCGACGGTGAGGTTCGTCGGGTCGGCGAAGGACACCTTGTTCTGCACCCAGATGCGGGCACCGAGGATCGTGATCATCCCGTAGAGGACGACGCCCGCGCCGCCGAGGACGCCGACGGGGATCGTGCCGACGACCGCACCGAACTTCGGTGAGAACGACAGCACGAGCGCCGCGAAGCCCGCGACCCAGTACGCGGCCGTCGAGTAGACCTTCGTCGCCGCCATCACACCGATGTTCTCCGCGTACGTCGTCGTCCCGACACCGCCGCCGACGCCGGACAGCGTCGTCGCGAGACCGTCGGCGAAGATCGCGCGGCCGGTCACGTCGTCGTAGTTCTTGCCCGTCATCGCCGACACCGACTTGATGTGGCCGATGTTCTCCGCGACGAGCACGAAGACCACGGGAAGGAACAGCCCGAGGACGCCCGGGTCGATCGTCGGCGCCGTGAACTCCGGCAGGCCGATCCAGCCGGCCTTCGCGACGCCGCTGAAGTCCACCTCGCCCTGGAGCACCGCGGCGACGTACCCGACGAGCACGCCGACGAGGATCGCCAGACGCCCGAGGATGCCGCGGAAGAACACGGTGACGAAGCAGATCGCGACGACGGTGACGAGCGCCGTGAGCGGTGCCCCCCGCACGCCCGAGAACGACCCGTCGGCCTGCGGGTAGCCCCACGCGGCGGGCGCGAGGTTGATGCCGATGAGCGCGACGATGGTGCCGGTGACGACGGGCGGCATGAGGACGTCGATCCACCGCACGCCCGCGACGTGCGAGATCGCACCGATGGCCATGAGCGCGACACCCGTGACGAGGATGCCGCCGACCGCCGCCGAGACCCCGCCCGGGGAGGCCGACGCCGCGAGCAGCGGCGCGATGAACGCGAAGGACGAGCCGAGGTAGGACGGCAGGCGGTTCTTCGTGAGGAGGAGGAAGAGGAGCGTGCCGATCGCGGAGAAGAACAGCGCCGTCGAGACCGGCATCCGCGTGATCGTCGGGACGAGGATCGTCGCACCGAACATCGCGACGACGTGCTGCAGACCGATGCCGATCGTGCGGGGCCAGGCGAGGCGCTCGTCGGGGGCGACGACCTGACCGGGGGTGACCGAGCGACCGTCGCCGTGCAGCGACCAGCCGATCCGTGCCATGGGGGCTCCTTCGTGCGACGGGCGATGTCGCGTGCGTGGGGTGGGATGCGTGCGCGGGGTGCGTGTCGCGGGTGGTGCGGGCCGACGCCGCCGCCGTCCAGCAGGGGCCCAGGGGGAAGGGTAGCGAGCACTGCCCCTGCGCGGGCGCACTGTGGGATGCTCGTTTCCGACATGTCGCCCAGCAGCCCTGGTGCGCCTCCAGCCCCCACACCGACGCACACGGAGATCGCGATGACCGTCCCGCCCAGCCCGGAGAACCCCACGCCCGCCGAGGGCTCCTCGACGCCGCCGGCACCGTCCGGCTACGAGGTCCCGTCCTCCAGCTACGCGGCACCGTCGCCCGCGCCCGGGTACGGCGCCCCGGGGTACAGCGCCCCGACGTACGGCACCCCCGGCTACGCCCCTGCCCCCGCGGGCCGACCGACGAACTCCATGGCCATCGTCGCGCTCGTCGCCGGCATCGCCGGGTGGACGTTCCTCCCCCTGCTCGGGTCGATCGCGGCCGTCATCATCGGCCCCATGGCCGTCTCCCAGATCAAGCAGACCGGTGAGGAGGGCACGACGCTCGCGAAGGTCGGGCTGTGGCTCGGCTGGGCCGCGATCATCCTCACCGCCCTCGCGGTGCTCGCGTTCGTCATGTTCGCCCTCTTCATCGGGGCGAACGTCGCGGCGGTCAACTGACGCCCGTCCCACCTCGTAGTCGACGCAGGGAGCACCTCGCATGACCACCGCAGCACCGACGCGCACGCCCGCGCGCATCCGGCCGCCCGTGACGACCCCACCCGTCGACCGGACGACGTGGTCCTGGGCCGGGCTCGGCGCGGCGTTCGTGCTCGTCCACACGATCTTCGCCTTCGAGGCCGTGGGCGTCATCGAGAACCTCGGCTACAACGACACCGACCTCTACCGGTGGTGGATGGAGCGCGGTCTCGACACGGGGTTCTGGCCGCTGCAGGACGAGGCCTGGGTGTACCCGGCCGGGGCGATCGTGCCGATGCTCCTCGTCGGGCTCGTGACGACGACGGACTTCCCGTCCTACGCCCTCGCGTGGACCGGCCTCATCACGCTGCTCAACGGGGCAGCGGTGTGGGCGCTCATCCGCCGGGGTGCGATCCAGGGCGCGTGGTGGTGGCTCGCGTTCCTCGCGGCGCTCGGACCCGTCGCGGCCGGGAGGCTCGACGCCGTCGTCGCCCCGATGTCGATCCTCGCGCTGCTCGCCGCGCTGCGGCACCCGTACGTCGCCGCCGCCGTCCTCACCTTCGCCGCCTGGATCAAGGTCGCCCCGGGGGCGTTCTTCATCGCGCTCGCGGCCTCGGTGCGCCGCCCGCTGCGCGACGTCGTCCTGCCCGGCGCGCTCGCGACGCTCGGCGTCGTCGTGAGCGTCTGGGCCTGGGGCGGCCTGAGCAACATCCTCAGCTTCAGCGACGCCCAGGGTGGTCGCGGGCTGCAGCTCGAGTCGACCGCGGCGACGGGGTGGGTGCTCGCGAGCCTCTTCCGCGAGGACGTCAACCCCGTGTTCAACGAGCCCCTCATCACGTGGGAGATCGTCGGACCGGGCACCCCGAACGCGGTCGCGGCGCTCGACTTCGCGCTGCCCGCCGCCGCCGCGCTCATCGGGGCGCTCACCTGGTGGTCGCGCCGCGCGGTGCCGTTCGGCGCGCTCCTCGTGCACTCGTCGCTCGCGCTGTCGCTCGCGCTCATCGTCACGAACAAGGTGGGCTCCCCGCAGTTCATGGGCTGGCTCGCGGCGCCCGTCGCGGTCGCGCTCGCATGGCGGGGCCTCGACTCCCTCGTGCTGCGCTCGGCCGCGGAGCGCGGGCGCACCGTGCCTGCGCGTCGGCTGCGCATGGGCCCGCCCGACGTCGCCCACGGTCACCCGACGCGGCCGCTGCAGACCCTCGCGTGGACGCCCGTCGCGGTCGCGCTCATCGTCGCCGCGGCGCTCACCCAGTGGGTGTACCCGTTCGGTTACTGGGCGATCCTCGAGGGCTCCGTGCCGGAGACCCTCGCGCTCGTCGTGCGCAACGTCATCCTCGCCGTCGTCTTCGTCTACGTCGTCGGACGGCTCGCCGTCATCGCGTGGCGCGCGCTCGGCGACCAGGAGGACGCCCGGGGCGCCGCCCACGCCGCGGCGCCCGCGACGACGGGCGGGGACGCGGCCGTCGCTGAGGAACCTGCCCCCCTGGGCGCGTCCTGACCCTGGGCGCGTCCTGACCCTGGGCGCGTGTCGCTCAGCGCACCTGCGGCACGACCTCGCGCGCGACGAGGTCGAGGTGGTCGAGATCGGCCAGGTCGAGGACCTGGAGGTAGACGCGCTCGACCCCCATGTCCGCGAGCGCCCCGAGGCGGTCGACGGCCTCACTCACGGTGCCGGCGACGCCGTGCTCGCGCAGCTCGGCGGGCTCCCGGCCGATCGCGGCGGCGCGGCGCTGGAACTCGGCCTCGTCCGCGCCGACGCACTGGACGAGGCCGACGGAGTACGTGAGGTCGGCGGGCGGCCGTTCGATCTCCTCGCACGCCCGGCGCACCCCCGCGAAGAGGTCAGGGATCTGGCCCAGCTCGGGGAAGGAGGCGTTGTACTCGTCCGCGAATCGTGCGGCGAGCGCGGGCGTCTTGCGCGGGCCGCGGCCACCGATGACGATCGGCACCCCGGTGCGGCCCGGCACGGTGTGGTCCGTCGCGACCTGCTGGACGGGCTTGGGGAGCGCGGGCGAGTCGACGACGCGGTAGTGCTCACCGTCGTAGTCGAACCGCTCCCCCACCGGGGTGCCCCACAGCCCCGTGATGACCTCGAGCTGCTCGGTGAGCAGACCGAACCGCTTCGCGGGGAACGGGACGCCGTAGGCGGCGTGCTCCGCGTCGAACCATCCCGCGCCGAGGCCGAGCTCGACGCGGCCGCCCGACATCGCGTCGACCTGCGCGACCTGAACCGCGAGCATGCCGGGCAACCGGAAGGTCGCGGACGTGACGAGCGTCCCGAGGCGGATCGTCGAGGTCTCCCGGGCGAGGCCGCCGAGGGTCACCCACGAGTCCGTCGGGCCGGGGAGCGGGTCACCGTCGCCCATCCGCAGGAAGTGGTCGGAGCGGAAGAACGCGCTGTAGCCGAGCTCCTCTGCGGCGCGGGCGACGGTGAGCTGGTCGTCGTAGGAGGCACCCTGCTGGGGCTCGATGAAGATGCGGAAGTCCATGCGGGCAATCCAAGCACGGCCCGTCAGAGCGGACTCCTCCAGACCGTCAGCGCTGGCACCCGGGGCACCAGAACAGCGACCGCCCGGCAAGGTCCGCGACGGCGACGGGCGTCCCGCACTCGAGGCACGGCTCGCCGGCCCGCCCGTACACCCAGTGCCGCTGCGCGCGGTCGGCGATCGCGCGGGCCCGCGCTGCCGGGCTGAGGCCCGTGCCGTCCGGCCACCCGCGGGTCACAATGACGCCCTCGCGGACGCCGTCGTCGAGCAGCTGCACCCAGTCACGCCACAGCGCCCGTGCCGTGTCCGGCGGCACCTGCGCGCCCGGGAGGCGCGGGTCGAGGCCCGCGCGGAACAGCATCTCGGCGCGGTAGATGTTGCCGATGCCCGCGACGACGGACTGGTCCATGAGGAGCTGCCCGACGGCGACGCGGCGCGCCGTGAGCCGGTCGACGAAGGTCTGCTCCGGGTCGGGCCATGCGGGCACCCGAGGGTCGGGCCCCGAGCGGGCGACGAGGGCGGCGACCTCAGGG
>JAFABT010000162.1 GCA_023425905.1 Actinomycetes bacterium
CCCCAGCTAGCCCCCCGCCCGCCCGCCGACCCCGCGGGTCCCGCCCCCGAGAACGCGGGTCCCGCTGCCGAGAGCGCGGGTCCCGCTCCCGAACCCGCGGGTCCCGCTGCCGAGAGCGCGGGTCCCGCTGCCGAGAGCGCGGGTCCCGCTCCCGAACCCGCGGGTCCCGCTGCCGAGAGCGCGGGTCCCGGTCTCGAGGACGCGGGTCCCGTTGCCCAGGGCGCGGGTCCCGCTCTCGAGGACGCAGGTTCCGTAGCGCACCGGGCCCGCGGGGACTCAGTCCACACGCGAGCCCCCCGCGACGCCATCCACAGAAGCGGCCTTCCCAACTGCCCGCCCTACAGAGATCCCGACAGGCTACGGGGATGGTCTCGCCTCCCCGTCAGAGCAGCGCGCCGCCCCGCGTCCTCCTCAGCCGCGACGCGCCGCGTCACGCTCTCGGCACCGCGATCGCCGCGGGCTCGCTCGAGCGCCTCCGCCGTGGCGCCTATGGCGAGGTCCCCCGGGACGAACCGGCGGATGGCGGGCGGACGCGTCGGGCGCTCGGCCGTATCTATGCGGTGCACGCCCAGACGACCGCTCGCCACTGGTTCAGCCACACCTCAGCGGCACTGCTGTGGGGGTGCTGGGTGCATCTCGGGGACGAGACGACCCACCTCACCCGACGGCACGCACCGTGCGGCGAGCACGACCGAACCGTGAAGCGGCACACGACAGAACTGCCGACCCGCGACCGCACCGAGCTCGACGGCTTGCCGCTGACGACACTCGAGCGGACCGTCGTCGACGTCGCCTGCAGCTCGCGGGGGCATCACGCGCTCATGGTCGCCGACTCGGCACTGCGCCTCGGGGCCGACCGGGGCCGTATCGACCAGCTCATCGCCGGCAGAGCCGGACGGCGCGGCATCGCACGCGCCCGCCTCGTCGTCGCGGCGGCCGACCCGCTCGCCGAGTCCCCCGGCGAGTCGATCCTGCGGTGGTTCCTCCTCGACCCGGCACTTCCTGTGTTCACGCCCCAGGTCGGCGTGCGCACGCGTGGCGGCGACTTCCGCGTCGACCTAGGCGTGCCTCGGCTCCGCGTCGCGATCGAGTTCGACGGTGCGATCAAGTACACGGGCGAGTACGGGTTGCCCTCACACGTCGAGGCCGACGAGGTGCGTCGGCAAGCGCTCCTCGAGCGCGAGGGGTGGATCGTCGAGAGGTTCGGGTGGGCCGACCTCGCCGATCGTGACGGCGTCGTCACCCGGGTGCAGCGCGCGCTGTTCCGGGCGGCCTCGAGGTAGCCGCTGCGCAGACGGCGGCCCCGCCCGTGTCGCTACGGAACCCGCGTTCTCGGCGACGAGACCCGCGCCCTCGGCGACGAGACCCGCGTTCTCGGCTGCAGGACCCGCGCCCTCGCCAGCAGGACCCGCGGCCTCGGCGACGGGACCTGCGTGGCGGGCGGGGTGGGCGTTAGTGGAAGCGGCGGCCCTCGTCGCGGCGGTACGCGAGGACGGCCAACAGCGCACAGACCGCGACCCACGCACCCAGCACGATCCACGCGCGCAGCGGCACCTCCGCACCCGTCGAGAGCCCGACCATGAGGTCCCGGCCCGCACGCGTCGGCAGCGCCCCGGACGCCGCGTCCATCCACCGGGGGAAGATCTCCGGCGGCATGAACAACCCGCCCGCGAACGCCATCGGGAACAGGACGACCTGCACGACGGCCACCGCCGCCTTCGACGACATGGACCACCCGATCGCGATGCCGATCAGCAGGAACGGCAACGCGACGAGCGGGACCGCCGCGAGCGTCGCAAGCGTCCGGCTCACGGTGATCGACGCCTCGGTGAGCAGCCCCGCCACGAGAACGAGCGGGAGCAGCGCGACGTAGCACCACACGATCCCGTTGATCAGCCTGCCCATGAGGCGCGGGCCCGCGGGCGCGGGCAGGGTCCGCAAGTAGGGGTCGAACGGCAGCGCACGGTCCTCCGCGACCCCCGCACCGAAGCTGAACAGGCACACCGAGGCGATCGCGAACGTCGCGAGCTGCGCCGTCGCCCCCGTCGCGACGATCGGGTTCCCCGACACCGCGCGCTGCGGCACGACGAAGAACAGCAGCGCGAGCGCCGGGAACAGCAGCATGCCGAGCACGGCGATCGGCGTCCGCAGCGTCTCGACGAGCTGGTGCCGCGCGTGCAGCACGGCGAGCGCCCACCACGGGCGAGGCTCCGCGGGGTGCGTGAGCGGGCCAGTACGAGCCGTGACCGCGGCCTCGGGAGCAACCGTCATGACGCCACCTCCGTGAGAGCGAGGAACGCTTCCTCGAGTGAAGCCCCGCGGATCTCGAGGCCGCTGAAGGGGACGTCGCGCGCGACCATGGCGCGCACCAGTGCGTCCGCGTCGCTCGTCACCACCACGGTGCGGCCACTTTCGACGACGAGGGAGATGACGCCGGGAAGCGTCCGGACGACGTCGTCGGTCCCCTCGGGGAGGTCGACGACGACGCGGCGCATGGCTACTCGCCGCAGGACGTCCGCGAGCGGGTCGTCGGCGAGCACCCGCCCACCCCCGATGACGACGACGCGCTCCGCGAGCGCCTCGATCTCCTCGAGGTAGTGGCTCGTCACGACGACCGTGGCGCCGTCGTCGTGATACTCGCGCAGCGACGCCCACAGCTCGTGCCGCGCCTCGACGTCGAGCCCCGTCGTCGGTTCGTCGAGAAGGACGAGGCGCGGCCGACCGACGAGCGCGAGGGCGACGGCGAGCCGTCGGCGCTGCCCGCCGGAGAGAGCCCCGGTCTGCCGCTCGGCGACGTCGGTCAACCCGAAGCGGCTGAGGAGCTCCCCGCGCGGCATCGGCTCCGGGAAGTGCCCGGCGACGAGGTCGACGACCTCGCGCACCTTGATGACGGCCGGGAGCCCCGTCTCCTGGGGCGTCACGCCGAGCGCGACCCGGGTGGCGGCGTCGCGCGGGTTCGCGCCAAGGATGCGGACGACGCCGGAGTCAGCGCGCCGCAGCCCGGACAGCAGCGACAGGAGCGTCGTCTTGCCCGCGCCGTTGGGCCCGAGCAGGCCGACGAGCTCGCCCGGGGCGATCGCGAGCGAGACGTCGTCGAGAGCGGTGACGGGGCCGAAACGGCGGGTCACACCTCGCACGTCGACGGCGAGGTCGGGCGCTGGGCCACGAGGCACGGTCATGGGGCTCCTTGGCGGGCGGCTGAGCAGGAACGACCGACGGTGGCGGGGGCCCACAGCCGCGTCGAACCTAACGCCTGCGCGCCCGCTGCGGGAGTTCCGGTCACCATCGTGGACACGCAACAGCACGTCCCGCTGGTTCGGCAACCAGACCCGCGCGCTCGGCAACAGGACCCGCGGATTCAGCAGCAGGACCCGCGCGCTCGACAACCAGGCCCGCGCGCTCGACAACAGGACCCGCGGGTTCAGCAGCAGGACCCGCGCGCTCGGCAACCAGACCCGCGCGTTCGGCAGCACGACCCGCGCGCACGGCAGCCGGACCCGCGCGTTCGGCAGCAGGAGCCGCGGGCTCGGCAACCGGACCCGCGGGGTCGGGAGTGCGTCAGCGCGGGTCGTGGGGGCGGGGGTGGGGCGGAGGGGTCGTAGCCTTCTGGGCATGGGTGGTGCGGAGGTGGTGGGGGCGCGGCGGATCCGGGCGGAGATCCTCGTCGTCCTCGGGCTCAGCCTCGGTCAGTCGGCGGTGTACGCGATCCTGCGGCTCTACGTCCGGCTCACGAGCGAGACGCCGCTCGCAAGCCAGTCGACGACGCTCAACCCGACCGTCTCCCCTCGCCCCTACGTCGACCTCACGTACCAGCTGCTCGGCATCGTCTTCATGGTCGTGCCGGTCGCGCTCGCGCTCTACCTGCTCGCCCCGCGGGGTCGGGACGCACTCGCCCGGATCGGGCTCGACGGCGGCCGCCCGGCGCGGGACGTCGCCGTCGGCCTGGGCCTCGCCGGAGCGATCGGCATCCCTGGCCTGGGCTTCTACGTCGCCGGGCGTGCGCTCGGCCTCAACGTGCAGATCAACGCGTCGGGCCTGGGCGAGCACTGGTGGGTCGTCCCGGTGCTCGTGCTGTCCGCGCTCGCGAACTCCCTGCTCGAGGAGGTCGTCGTCGTCGGCTACCTCATGGAACGACTGCTCGACCTGCGCTGGGGCCGGGCCGCCGTCCTCGTCGCGTCCGCCCTGCTGCGCGGCGCCTATCACCTCTACCAGGGTCCGGGCATGGCGCTGGGCAACGTCGTCATGGGTCTCGTCTTCGGCTGGTGGTACCTGCGGACGCGGCGGGTGATGCCGCTCGTCGTCGCGCACACGGCCCTCGACGTCGCGTCCTTCGTCGGCTTCGCGTTGCTGCCCGACGACCTCCTGCGGTCGCTCGGCGTCCTGCCCGCCTAAGATCGACCCGTGCCTGAGCCCGCTCCCCAGTCGAGCCACGGCGCTCGGGCACGCATCCGGGCGGCGTTCGGGCGCGACCCTTCGGCCGAGGACCACGGCGTCCAGATCGTCGACACGCCCGAGGTGCGGATCCACCATCCGAGCGATCTTCTCGGCATCGTCCTGAGCGCGCTCGGCATCGCCGTCGCCCTGCTCGTCGCGGTGTTCGCCCATGGGACGACGGCGGGGGTCACGGAGGACGTCCAGGGCATCTCGACGTGGCTGCAGCGCATCTTCGTCGTCCCGGTCACGGTGCTCGAGGGCCTGCTCACCGTCTTCGTCCCCGTCGCGGTCCTCGGCGAGCTCGGGCTGCGCCGCCTGGGCCGGCAGGTGCTCGAGACGCTCGCTGCGGGTGCGCTCGGGCTGCTCGCCGCGGCGATCGCCTACTGGCTCACCCTGGGCTTCGGGTCGCCCACGCTCGTGGCGGCTCTCAGCCTGTGGGTCGGCGGCGAGTGGACGGTCGTGCTCCCCGCCTACCTCGCGGTGCTCGTCGCGATGATCACGGCCGCCGGACCGCGGGCACGACGCCGCTCGATCGCCTGGTCGTGGAACTTCACGTGGGTGACGGTCGCCGTTCTCCTCATCACCGCGCAGGTGTCGGTCCCCGGTGTCATCACGGTCGTCCTCCTCGGGCGGATGGCAGGGCTCGCGGTCCGCTACGTCTCGGGCGTCCAGTCCGAGCGGGCGTACGGGCCGGCGCTCGTTCGAGGCATCCGGTCGGCAGGGTTCGACCCGGTGCGCCTCGTCCGCATCACGGGGGTGAGCGACGAGGACACGAGCGACGCGCCGACCGAGGCGAGCGACGCGTCCTCGGACGCGCTCACGCGCAACGCCGACAACCGCGTCTACGCGATGACGACGTCGGCCGGGCTCCGCTTCGACGTCGTCGTCGTCGACGGGGACAGGCAGGTCATCGGCGCGCTCACCCTGCTGTGGCGCTCGTTGCGGCTGCGCGGCATCGACGGCCGCGCCGTCGTCTCCCTGCGTCAGGC
>JAFABT010000175.1 GCA_023425905.1 Actinomycetes bacterium
GTCCTCACCGCCGCGTACGGGATCACGGGACGCTGGCGCGAGGAGTACGAAGCGCCTGACCAGGATCGCGCGACCGCGCTGCTGCGCGCTTTCGGGGTGGACCACCTCGCCGATCGGCGCTTCGGCACCCTGTCCGAGGGCGAGCGCAAGCGGGTCCAGATCGCACGCTCCCTCATGACGGACCCCGAGCTGCTCCTGCTCGACGAACCAGCAGCAGGGCTCGACCTGGGCGGGAGGGAGGAGCTCGTCGAGGCACTCGCCGAGCTCGCGGGGGACGCGCGGTCACCGGTCCTCGTCCTCGTCACCCACCACGTCGAGGAGATCCCGCCGGGCTTCACGCACCTGCTGCTGCTGCGGGGCGGCGAGGTCCACGCGGCCGGTCCGCTCGAGCAGACCCTCACGGGAGAGAACCTCTCCGGCGCGTTCGGCCTCGACCTCGTCGTCGAGCAGACGTCGGGGCGGTGGACGGCCCGCGCGCAGCGCTGAGCGCGCTCGCGGCACCCGCGACCATCCTGCGGAGAGCGTCCTCGAACCGGGGCGAATGTCGTTAGTCTGGACGTCACGTGCACAGACGCCGCGGGGACCCCGCGAACCGTCACGGCACAGACTCCTCGGCCCACGGGTGGGTCGGGGGGCCGATCGAGAGGACCGCTGGTCATGAATCCGCTGTGGTGGGTGGGGATCGCCCTCCTTCTCGTCGTCATCGAGATCATCTCGCTCGACCTCGTTCTCATCATGTTCGCCGGCGGCGCTCTCTCGGCGGGCCTCACCGGGTACCTCGGCGGCCCCATGTGGGCCCAGGTCCTCGTGTTCGCCGTCGTCTCGCTCCTGCTGCTCGCCGCCCTGCGCCCCTGGCTGCTGCGGTCGCTGCGAGGGCGCGTCCGCCTCGAGGAGACCGGCACGGCCGCCCTTGTCGGCAAGGAGGCCCAGGTCGTCGCCGAGGTCGGCGCGACGACGGGGCGGGTCAAGCTCGTCGGCGAGGTGTGGACCGCACGGACCTCGGCTGCCGAACCGCTCGCTCCCGGCACCCGCGTCCGCGTCGTCGCGATCGAGGGTGCCACGGCGGTCGTCGAGCCCGAGCACGTCGGCTGACCCGACGCAGCAGCACCCCGCCCAACCAGTCACGTCAGAGCAGTCACGCGCACGTCCTGAACAAGGAGACACATGGAAGCCAACGACACGATCGACCCGGGCACGGTGCTCGGGTTCATCGTTCTCGGCCTCGCGGCCCTCTTCATCATCATCGCCCTCGTCCGGTCGGTACGGATCGTCCCGCAGACCGTCGCGCTCATCATCGAGCGGCTCGGGCGCTACGAGAAGACCCTCGACGCCGGCCTGCACCTGCTCATCCCGTTCGTCGACCGCGTCCGGGCCGGGGTGGACCTGCGCGAGCAGGTCGTCTCCTTCCCGCCGCAGCCCGTCATCACCTCGGACAACCTCGTCGTGAGCATCGACACGGTGCTCTACTTCCAGGTGACCGACCCCAAGGCCGCGGTCTACGAGATCGCGAACTACATCACCGGTATCGAGCAGCTCACCGTGACGACGCTGCGTAACGTCATCGGCTCGATGGACCTCGAGCAGACGCTCACGAGCCGTGACCAGATCAACGGTCAGCTCCGTGGGGTGCTCGACGAGGCCACCGGGCGCTGGGGCATCCGCGTCAACCGAGTCGAGCTCAAGAGCATCGACCCGCCCGCCTCGATCCAGGGCTCGATGGAGCAGCAGATGCGCGCCGAGCGTGACCGCCGTGCGGCGATCCTCACGGCCGAGGGCGTCAAGCAGTCGCAGATCCTCACGGCCGAGGGCGAGAAGCAGGCCGCGATCCTCACCGCCGAGGGTGAGGCCCAGGCCTCGATCCTCCGCGCCGAGGGTGAGGCCCGCGCGATCCTCCAGGTCTTCGACGCCATCCACCGTGGTGACGCCGACCCCAAGCTCCTCGCGTACCAGTACCTGCAGATGCTCCCCGAGGTCGCCAAGACGCAGTCGAACAAGGTCTGGTTCATCCCGACCGAGTTCACTGCCGCACTCGGTGCGATCACGAAGGGCTTCGGCGGCGACCCGGAGGCGGGCGGCGCGGGCATCCCGTGGCGCCCCTCGGGCGACAGCCCGCTGGGCGACGACCTCCCGCCGACGACGCTGCCCGACCCGAGCGAGGCGCTCGCCCAGGCGCGGCGTGAGTCGGAGGCGGCCTCCGCGGACGCGACGAGCGCGGGCACGCACAGCGGCCTGCCCTTCGACCCCACGTCGGAGGCGGGCCAGCAGCCCGGCGCCTGACGACGCACGGTCCGCACCGCCGGCCCGGAGCAGGGGACTCGATCCCTCGCCCCGGGCCGGCGGTCTGCGTTGGGCACTGGCCCAGTCCATAGCGGTCGGGGAAGGGCCGCAGCACCTGGGACACTGGGGCGGTGAGCACCGAGACCACCGGCGTCGAGCCCCCGAGCGACGCCCCACGGCTACGCCGTGACCCCTACACGTTCTCCCTCTACGGCATCTTCATCACGTGGGGCTGGTTCCTCTACAGCTTCAACCCGAGCGTCCCGCTGCTCGCCCGCGAGTTCGACCTCACGAACGCGCAGGCCGGGCTGCACGGCACGGCGACCGCGGCCGGCGCGATCGGGGCTGCTGTCGTCACACCGCTCCTCGTTGCAGCACGCGGACGACGCACCTCCCTCGTGCTCGGGGCCGTGCTCGCTGCGATCGGGGCTGCAGGGCTCGTCCTCGGACCCGGGCTGCCCTGGACACTCAGCAGCGTCCTCGTGCTCTCGCTCGGCATGAACGTCGCGATCAGCAGCGCGCAGGTGAGCCTCTCGCTCCATCATGGCTCGGCCAGCTCGGCGGCGATCACCGAGGCCAACGGCGTCGGGTCGTCGGTCGGTCTGCTCGGCCCGCTCGCCGTCGGTGCGTGCGTCTCTGCGGGGTGGGGGGGGCGGCCGGCGGTCGCCGTGACCTGCCTCCTCGTCATCGCGACGGCGATCTCCCACGTCGCCGTGACGCGCCATGGCGAGCAGGGTGCTCCTGGGGTGCGCGCCGTCCTCAAGGATCTCGACGAGCCGTCAGCGGCGCGTCGACCGGCGGCCAGGACGGGCGCCGCGGCCGCTGCACCGGACGGCGCCTCGGCCGCGGCGCGACGACGCGCGACCATCGAGCGCTGGTTCCTCCTCACGGTCGTCGCCGGCATCGCACTTGAGAACGTCACGACCTATTGGGCGACAGACCTCATCATCGATCGGACCGGCGCGGGGCAGGGCATCGCCGCCGCCGCGACAGCGGGGCTCGTCGCGGGCATGTCGGTCATCCGGTTCGTCGTCGGGCCGCTCTCGCTCCGCCTCGCCCCCGCGACGCTGCTCGCGGGCTCCTTCCTCGTCGCGATCGCCGGGTGGGCGGTGCTCTGGACGGCGAGCACCACGTGGGTCGCGCTCGTCGGGCTGTTCCTCGCAGGTCTCGGCTACGGCGCGCAGTACCCGCTCGCGATCTCGCTCGTCCTCAAGGCCGCGAAGGGTGCGGTCGACAAGGCGCAGGCGAAGGCGACGCTCGCCGGTGGCCTCGCGATCGGCGTCGCCCCCTTCGCCCTTGGGGCGCTCGCCGACCAGGTGGGGGCGCACCTGGCGTTCCTCATCGTGCCCGCGCTCGCGATCGTCGGTTTCGTGGCCGCGACGCTCGGCGGTCGGCTCGGCCGGGCGGTGGTCTGACGTGTCGTCCGCCCCCATCTCCACGGTCGCGCTCACCGACCCGGCGGACGAGCGTCTCGCGGACTACGTCTCTCTCACCGACGTCGCGCTGCGTTCACGCCACGAGCCGGCCAAGGGTCTCTACATCGCGGAGAGCTCGACCGTGCTCGGCCGGGCGCTCGCCGCGGGTCACCGGCCGCGCTCCGTGCTGCTCGCACCGCGCTGGCTCGCCGACCTCGAGGAGATGGTCGCGGCCACCCCCGGCGCACGCGAGGCGTTCACCGGGGCCGACGGCCGCCCGCCCGTCCCGGTGTACGTCGCCGAGCCTGACGTCCTTGAGGCCATCACGGGGTTCCACGTCCACCGCGGCGCGCTCGCGTCGATGCACCGACCCGTGCTCGCGCCCGTGGCCGACCTGCTCGCCTCGGCGAGAGGGGGCGCGGGCTCCCGGCGGGTCGCGGTGCTCGACGGCATCGTCGACCACACGAACGTCGGTGCAGCGATGCGCGGGGCTGCGGCCTTCGGCGTCGACGCCGTGCTCGTCACGCCGACGTGCGCCGACCCGCTCTACCGCCGTGCGGTGCGCGTGTCGATGGGGACGGTGTTCCAGGTGCCCTGGACCCGCGTCGACCAGTGGCCCGCGGGCGTCGACGCGCTCCACGACCTCGGGTTCACGACAGTCGCGCTCGCGCTCACCGACGACTCGATCACGCTCGACGCGCTCGTCGCCGAACGCCACGAGAAGCTTGCGCTCATGTTCGGCAACGAGGGGCACGGCCTCGCGCCGGAGACGATCGCCGCGGCCGACCAGGTCGTGCGGATCCCCATGGAGGGCGGGGTCGACTCGCTCAACGTCGCGGCTGCGGCGGCGGTCGTGTTCTGGGCGACGCGGGGCTGAGGCACAACCCGACAAAGCGGGACGAACGTCCCTTGCTGACCTCAGGCCCGGTCATAGCGTGAAGAGATCCCGAGACGAGGGGTCTGCCATGCAGACGAGCACAAGTCCGGTCGGAGCCTCACATCCCACACGCGCCCACCGCATCCGGTGGCGACTGCTGCGCGGCCTCGTCGCGGCCGCCGGGGCGGCCGTCCTCGTGGGCAGCGCCGTCGCGGCGCCGACGGCCGCGAGCCCGAGGCCGGATGATCCCGGGGCTCGTGGCGGTGGCGGAGGGGCGAAGCCCGCCTATGGCGTCGTCGTGCGCGACCTGGGTCGTCTCGTGACCTCGCCGTCGTCGCGGGCACCGCGACCGACGCCGACGGGACCGAACGCGTGGTCGTCTGGCGCGCCCCGCACCGGCGTCCCGAGCGCGTCGGAGACCGCGGGGACCGCGTGCCGCTCCCGACTGGGCGCGGACCGACCGTCGCGGACCTCACCGAGAACGGGCGGCTCCTCGGCAACTCGTCGGCGGACACCGGCGTCTATCTCTGGGACCGGGCCCGCGGGGCGAGGCTGCTCGGTTGCTGGGACGGGATGAGCTGTGATGCGCTCGACTTGAACGAGCGCGGGACGGTCGTCGGCGGCTGGCAGGCCCCCATGCTCGACATCGAGACGGCCTACGTGTGGACGCCCCGCGGCGGACTGCGGGTGCTCACGACGGACGAGGAGACGTTCGCCTACGACGCGCGTGCAGTGGCCGTGGACGACGCCGGCCGTGTCGTCGGGAACGCCCAGAGCTGGCTCCCCGAGGTCGACGGGGCGTTCTGGTGGACCGCGCGCGCCGGGCTGCAGCACCTGCCGGACCTTGGTGCCGGGCGGGCGGAGGTCGTCGCACTCGGCCGGCACGGGCGCGCCGTCGGGGTCGCTCCCGCCCCGGACGGCTCCGTGCACCTCGTCATGTGGGTGCTGGGCCCGCGGTGCCGCTGAGCGCCCCGCGGCTCACCAGCCGCGCAGATCCGGGCCCGGTTCGAGGTACGTCTCGAAGGCCGCGCGCTCCTCGGGCGTGAACGGCCGTGCGCTCAGCGTCGCCTGGTCGACCTGCACCATCCGGGAGCGAGCCCGGAGGTAGAC
>JAFABT010000294.1 GCA_023425905.1 Actinomycetes bacterium
GGGCGGAGCGACTCCTGCTCCAGGTCGAGGAGGACAACCACGTCGCTCGCCCGCTCTACGAGAGCCTGGGCCTCGGCTACGTCGACCATTACGTCTACCGCACCCTCGGCGGCACCCGGAGCCAGGGCTGCTGACCACTAGACTGAGCCCATGTCCACCCTCTCCCGCGACGAGGTCGCGCGCGTGGCCGCTCTGGCCAGGATCGAGCTCACGGACCCCGAGATCGACCGGCTCGCCGGCGAGCTCGTGGTGATCGTCGACTCGATCGCCCAGGTCAGCGAGGTCGCGACGCCTGACGTGCCCGCCACCAGCCACCCGCTGCCGCTCACCAACGTCTTCCGTGACGACGTCCCGGAGGCGCCGCTGACCGCCGAGGCCGCACTCGCGGGCGCGCCGGCGAGCGAGGACGGCAAGTTCCTCGTCCCGCAGATCCTCGAGGAGGACGCATGAGCGCCGACCTCACGCGGCACACCGCCGCGGAGCTGTCCGTCCTGCTCGCGTCCGGCGAGGTGACGAGCGTCGAGGTCACGCAGGCCCATCTCGACCGCATCGCCGCGATCGACGGGCAGGTGCACGCCTTTCTCCATGTCTCCGCCGAGCGCGCGCTCGCGACGGCGCGGGAGGTCGACGCCCGCCGCGCCGCAGGGGAGACCCTCCACCCGCTCGCGGGCGTGCCGATCGCGGTCAAGGACGTCGTCGTGACCGAGGGCATGCCGACGACGGCTGGCTCGAAGATCCTCGAGGGCTGGGTCCCGCCGTACGACGCGACGCTCATGGAGCGCATCCACGCGGCCGGTCTGCCCGTCCTCGGCAAGACGAACATGGACGAGTTCGCGATGGGCTCCTCGACGGAGCACTCCGCGTACGGCAACACGCACAACCCGTGGGACCTCGACCGGATCCCCGGCGGTTCGGGCGGCGGGTCCGCCGCGGCGGTCGCGGCGTACGAGGCCCCGCTCGCGATCGGGACGGACACGGGCGGCTCGATCCGACAGCCTGGAGCCGTCACCGGGACGGTCGGCGTCACGCCGACCTACGGCTCGGTGTCGCGCTACGGCCTCATCGCCATGGCGTCCTCGCTCGACCAGGCGGGGCCCGTCACGCGCACCGTCCTCGACTCGGCGCTGCTCCACGAGCTCATCGGCGGGCATGACCCGCGCGACTCGACGTCGATCGCCGAGCCGCTGCCGGCGCTCGTCGACGCGGCCCGTCTGGGCGCGCTCGGGGATCTCACCGGCGTGCGCGTCGGCGTCGTCACCGAGCTCTCGGGCGAGGGCTACCAGAAGGGCGTCGCTGCGCGCTTCTCGGAGTCGCTCGACCTGCTGCGCGGTGCGGGGGCCGAGGTCGTCGAGGTCTCGTGCCCGCACTTCGTCTACGCCCTCGGGGCGTACTACCTCATCATGCCGTCGGAGGCGTCGAGCAACCTCGCGAAGTTCGACGGGATGCGCTTCGGGCTCCGGGTCGAGCCCGAGGACGGCCCGGTCACCGCCGAGCGGGTCATGGCGGCCACGCGCGGCAAGGGCTTCGGTCACGAGGTCAAGCGCCGCATCATCCTCGGCACCTACGCGCTGTCGGCCGGCTACTACGACGCCTACTACGGCTCGGCGCAGAAGGTCCGCACGCTCATCCAGCGCGACTTCGACGCCTCGTTCGAGCAGGTCGACGTGCTCGTGTCGCCCACGGCGCCGACGACAGCGTTCAAGCTCGGCGAGAAGCTCGACGACCCGCTCGCGATGTACCTCAACGACGTCGCGACGATCCCGGCCAACCTCGCGGGCGTGCCGGGCATCTCCGTGCCGAACGGGGTCTCGGACGACGGCCTGCCGACGGGGTTCCAGATCCTTGCCCCCGCGAAGGCGGACGACCGTCTCTACCGGGTCGGCGCGGCCCTCGAGGCACTGCTGGAGAAGAGCTGGGGCGGCCCGCTGCTCGCCCAGGCCCCTGAGCTGGAGGTCACCAAGTGAGCGTCACCGTGGACACCCTCGTCGACTACGACGACGCCGTCGCGCGCTACGACACGGTCATCGGCATCGAGGTGCACGTCGAGCTCGGCACGCGGACGAAGATGTTCTGCCCTGCGCCTGCCGTGTTCGGGGAGGAGGCGAACTCTTCGGTGTCGCCGGTGTCGCTCGGGCTGCCCGGTGCGCTCCCGGTGGTCAACGGGACGGCCGTGGAGTACGCGATCCGGATCGGTCTCGCGCTCAACTGCCAGATCGCGGAGTCGTGCCGCTTCGCGCGGAAGAACTACTTCTACCCAGACGTCCCCAAGAACTTCCAGACCTCCCAGTACGACGAGCCGATCGCCTTCGACGGGTACCTCGACGTCGAGCTCGACGACGGCACGATGTTCCGGGTCGAGATCGAGCGCGCGCACATGGAGGAGGACGCGGGGAAGAACACCCACGTCGGGGGCTCGACGGGGCGCATCCACGGTGCGGAGTACTCGCTGGTCGACTACAACCGCGCGGGGATCCCTCTCGTCGAGATCGTCACCCGTCCGATCGTCGGGGCGGGGGAGCGCGCGCCGGAGGTCGCCCGGGCGTACGTCCAGACGCTGCGCGACATCTTCCGCGCGCTCGACGTGTCCGAGGCCCGGATGGAGCGCGGCAACGTCCGTGCCGACGTCAACACGTCGCTGCGACCGTCTCCCGACGCGCCGCTCGGCACCCGGACGGAGACGAAGAACGTCAACTCCTTCCGGTCGATCGAGCGGGCCGTGCGGTTCGAGGTCCAGCGTCAGGCCGCGCTGCTCGACGCGGGCGGCACGGTCGTCCAGGAGACCCGGCACTGGCACGAGGACACGGGCTCGACGACGTCGGGCCGCCCCAAGTCGGACGCGGACGACTACCGCTACTTCCCCGAGCCGGACCTCGTCCCGGTGGCGCCCAGCCGCGAGTGGGTTGAGGAGATCCGGGCGTCGCTCCCGGAGCTGCCGGCCGAGCGTCGGCGTCGGCTGCTCGGAGAGTGGGGGTTCGCGGACGCGGAGATGCGCGACGTCGTCAACGCCGGGGCGCTCGACCTCATCGAGGCGACGGTCGCTGCGGGCGCGACGCCTGCGGCGGCGCGCAAGTGGTGGATGGGGGAGCTCGCTCGGACCGCGAAGCAGGACGACGTGCCGCTCGAGGAGCTGGCGATCACGCCCGGTCAGATCGCGGAGCTGCAGGGGCTGGTGGACGCAGGGGAGCTCAACGACAAGCTGGCCCGCCAGGTCCTCGAGGGTGTCCTCGCGGGCGAGGGGTCGCCGGCTGCCGTCGTCGCGGCACGCGGGCTGGCCATCGTCTCCGACGACGGTCCGCTGCTCGAGGCGATCGACGCGGCCCTCGCGGCGCAGCCCGACATCGTCGACAAGGTCCGTGGCGGCAACCAGGGCCCGATCGGGGCGATCATCGGCTCGGTGATGAAGGCGACCCGCGGGCAGGCCGATGCCGGTCGTGTGCGGGAGCTCGTGCTCGAACGGATCGCTCAGGCCTGAGAGGCGGCAGCTGTGGAGACCCCGCGGATCGAGGGCGAGATGGTGAGTCTTCGCCAGCTCGAGGCGGCTGACGCCGCCGGCGTCTGGGAGGTCGTCACGGATGCGGAGAGCGCGCGGCTCACTGGCCGCACGTCGCACCGCACGCGTGAGGAGGTCGAGCAGTGGTGCTCCTCGGGCGGGCAACGTGCGGACCGGATCACCTGGGCGGTGACCGCGGCGGGCGAGGACGAGTACGTCGGGGAGATCTCGTTGCGCGACATCGACCCGGGCAGACGCTGCGCGGACCTCGTGCTCGTGCAGCGGCCGGCCTACCGGGGTCGGGGGTACGGCACGGAGTCGATCAACCTCGTCCTGGGCTACGCGTTCGGGCCGCTCGCACTGCACCGGGTCGGGCTCGAGGTGCTCGCGCTCAACAACCGCGCTCGCGCGCTCTACGAGACGCTCGGGTTCACGGCTGAAGGCCGGCGTCGGGAGGCCTATCGCGACGGCGACCAGTGGGTCGACGGCGTCCTCATGGGCATCCTCGAGGAGGAGTATCGCGACGCGGGTGCGTGACCGTGAGGCCGCCTGAGGTCCCGTCGTCTCGCGATCTCGCCGAGTCGCAAGTTTCGCCAGATGCGCGACAGATCAGGCGCTGGCGGCCGTCTGGAGCGAGGGCGCGGGCCCGCTCGAGCCGCGGATGACGAGTTCCGTGGGCAGGTGGACGAGGGACTGCTCGAGGGTCTCGCCGCGCAGCAGCGTGAGGAGCATCTCCATCGCCCGCCGGCCCATCTCGTTGAGCGGCTGGCTCACGGTCGTGAGCTGGGGCGTGCTGAGGGCGGACTCGGGCACGTTGTCGAAGCCGATGACGGAGAGGTCCTCTGGCACCGAGATGCCGAGCTCGGCGGCGACGCGCAGCAGCTGGATCGCGGTGAGGTCGTTCGCGGCGAAGACGGCGGTGGGGCGGTCCTCCAGGAGCAGGAGCTCGTGCGCGGGGCCGTCAGCCGTGTCCGGGTGGAAGCCGCCGTTGCGGATGAGGTCGGGGTCGAAGGGGATGCCCGCCTCGGCGAGGCTGAGCCGGTATCCCTCCTCGCGGGCCCGCGCGGACTCGAGGTCCTCACGGCCGCCGAGGAACGCGATCCGCCGGTGCCCTGTCGCGATGAGGTGCCGGATCGCGCTACGCGCGCCGTCGAGGTTGTCCGAGACGACTGTCGGCATCGTCGTTGAGCCGCTGTGCGGGTCGAGCGCGACGACGGGGATGCGGTAGTTGTCCTCGACGACCGTCGGGGTGACGATGACGGCGCCGTCGATGAGGGTCCCCGAGAGCTGGTCGAGCGAGCGACGCTCCCATCCCGCCCGCTCGGTGCCGCGTGAGTTCCCGGACCAGGCGATGAGCTCGTAGCCCGAGCCGCTCGCCGCGGCGCTGAGCCCTTTGAGGAGCTCGGTGGAGAACGGCTCGAACTCGGCGACGAGGATGCCGATCACGCCGGTGCGGGCGGAGCGCAGCGAACGCGCGACGAGACTCGAGGAGTAGCCGAGCTCCTCGATGACGGTGCGGACGCGCTCGGCGGTGGCGAGCGCCACCCCGTACCGGCCGTTGACGACCTTGGACACGGTCGCGACGGACACCCCGGCGGATCTGGCCACGTCCGTGATGGTCGCGCGCTTCGCTGCGTTCATGGGCCGATACTATCGTAAGTAAAACGTTATCGAAATCGTTTGACACGCCGGTCTCGACACTGCGATGCTCCACGTGTCCGAGAGGTCAACGACGACGAAGGGACCAGACCAATGCGGAGACTGCGCGCAGGCGCAAGCACCGTCGCCATCGTGGCGGCCGTGAGCCTCCTTGCTGCATGCTCCGGCGGAACCGCCGGAGAGTCCACCCCCACCCCCGCCAAGTCCGGCGAGGCTTCGGCACCCGTTGCCGGCGAGCCGGTCACGATCGAGTGGTGGCACAACTCCAACACCGGTGAAGGTAAGGAGTACTACGACAAGGTCGCCGCCGACTTCGCGGCCGCCAACCCCGGTCTCACCATCAAGGTCGAGGCCATGCAGCACGAGGACATGCTGACCAAGCTCGACGCGGCCTTCCAGGCCAACAACGCGCCGGACATCTACATGGAGCGTGGCGGCGGCGAGCTCGCCGCTCACGTCGCGGCAGGCCTCACGAAGGACCTGACCGAGTCTGCTGCCGAGGAGATCACGAAGATCGGCGGCTCGATCGCCGGTTGGCAGCACGAGGGCAAGACCTACGGCCTGCCGTTCTCGATCGGCGTCGTGGGCTTCTGGTACAACAAGGCGATGTTCGCCGACGCCGGCATCACTGCGGCGCCGACGACGTGGGACGAGATGTACCAGGCGATCGACAAGCTCAAGGCTGCGAAGATCGAGCCGATCTCGGTCGGCGCCGGTTCCAAGTGGCCGGCTGCGCACTACTGGTACTACTTCGGCATGCGCCACTGCTCGCAGCAGGTGCTGGCCGACGCCGTCACGTCGCTCGAGTTCTCGGACCCGTGCTTCATCCGTGCCGGTGAGGACCTGCAGAAGCTCATCGCTGCGAAGCCGTTCAACTCCGGCTTCCTCGCGACCGAGGCTCAGGGCACCCCGGAGAGCGCCTCTGGCCTCCTCGCGAACCGCAAGGTCGCCATGGAGCTCGCAGGCCACTGGGAGCCCGGCGTCATGCAGGGCCTCACGGAGGACGAGAAGGGCCTCGGCGAGGACACCGGCTGGTTCGCGTTCCCCGCGGTCACCGGTGGTCAGGGTGACCAGGCCGCCCAGCTCGGTGGCGGTGACGCCTGGGGCGTCGCGGCCGACGCGCCGGACATCGCGGTGGAGTTCGTCAAGCACCTCCTGTCCGACGAGATCCAGAAGGGCTTCGCCGAGCTCGACATGGGCCTGCCGACGAACCCGACGGCGACCCAGTACGTCTCGGACCCGGCGCTCGCCGGCCTCCTCGACGTCCGCGACGCGGCCCCGTACGTCCAGCTCTACTTCGACACGGCCTTCGGCCCGTCGATCGGTGGCGCCATGAACGACGAGATCGCGCTCATGTTCGCCGAGAAGGCTTCCCCGCAGGACATCGTCGACGCCACCCAGGCTGCGGCAGACGCGGAGAAGTGATCCACGTGGCAGACGAAGCGACCGCCCGTACCACGGGCGCACCCGCCTCGACTGCGACGTCCGCCTCACAGGTCCAGGTCGCCGGTCGCGCGTATGCGCGGCCGGCGGCCCGGCCCGCCGGGGGACGCCGCGGGAAGGGTTCCACTCGCAAGGCACTCGAGATTCTCTTCTTCGTGGCGCCGGCTCTCTTGCTCTTCGGCATGTTCGTGGTGTGGCCGGTCATCAAGGCCATCCAGTTCTCGGTCTACAAGTGGAAGGGCTACGGCCCTCTCGTGGACTTCGTGGGCCTCGAGAACTACACGCGAGTGCTTCAGAACGACGTGTTCACCGACGCGATCACGCACAACCTCATCGTCGTCGTCATGTCGATCGTCATCCAGCTCCCCCTAGGTCTCGCGGTGGCACTGCTGCTCAACCGCAAGATGAAGGGGCAGGGCATCCTGCGCACGATCATCTTCGTGCCGTACGTGCTCGCAGAGGTCATCGCGGGTGTCGTGTGGAGCCGGATGCTCCTCGCCAAGGACTCGATCGTCACCGAGGCGTTCGGCCTCATCGGTCTGAGCGCCCCGGCTGAGGGGTTCCTCGGGACGCCGGACCTCGCGCTCGGCACGGTGATCGTCGTCCTCACCTGGAAGTACCTCGGTCTCGCGATCATCCTCTTCCTCGCCGGCCTGCAGGGCGTGCCGGACGAGCTCTACGAGGCGGCCCAGATCGACGGCGCCACGTGGTGGCAGGTGCAGCGCAAGATCACCATCCCGCTGCTCGGACCGACGATGCGCATGTGGGGCTTCTTGTCGATGGTCGGCTCGCTGCAGCTGTTCGACATGGTGTGGATCCTCACGCGCGGCGGCCCCGCCAACTCCACGACGACGATGGCGACCTTCCTCATCAACGAGGGCACCAAGCGGCAGAACTTCGGCATCGCGTCCGCCGCGTCGGTCATCCTCTTCATCATCGCGCTCATCCTGGCGCTCACGTACCAGAAGTTCATCATGGGCCGCGACACCAACCCGGACTCTGGTCAGACCAAGAAGCGTAGGAGGACCGCCGCATGAACGCCGTGTCGACTCTCGCTCCGGCAGCGGTGTCTCCCGGTCCGGAGCGCAGCTCGCGAAGGAAGTCCAAGGGATTCCAGCGCGGCGGCTCGCCGCTCGTCTATCTCGCCGCACTCGTCGTCGTAGGCTTCACGCTCGGCCCGGTCCTGTACGGCGTCCTCAGCGGCTTCCGGACGAACGGCCAGCTCGGCGCGAAGCCCGCGGGTCTTCCTGACCCCTGGGTCATGGACAACTACGTCGGGGTCATCACGAACCCGTCGTTCTGGCAGTACGCGCTCAACTCGACGGTGATCGCCCTGCTCACGACCGGAATGGTCGTCGTGTTCGGGATCATGGCGGCGTACCCGCTCGCGCGCTACCAGTTCAAGTGGCGGGAGCCGCTGTTCCTCATCTTCGTGACGGGCCTGCTGTTCCCGGCGACGGTCGCGATCATCCCGCTGTTCATCATCATCTCGCGGGACCTCGGCCTCGGGAACAACTGGCTCGGTGTCGCGCTGCCGCAGGCGGCGTTCGCGCTGCCGATGACGGTCGTCATCCTGCGTCCGTTCCTCATGGCGCTGCCCAAGGAGCTCGAGGAGGCCGCCATGCTCGACGGCGCCTCGCGGATCGGGTTCTTCTGGCGGATCCTCATCCCGCTGTCGGGCCCGGGCATGGTGACGGTCGGCGTGCTGGCCTTCGTCGGCTCGTGGAACGCGTACCTGCTCCCGCTGCTGCTGCTCCAGGGCGACACCAAGACGCTGCCTCTCGGCGTCGCGGACTTCTCCACCGAGCACTCGGCAGACACCGCAGGCGTCTTCGCGTTCACCTCGCTCGCCATGATCCCCGCGCTCATCTTCTTCCTCGCGATGCAGAAGCGGATCGTCAACGGGCTCCAGGGCGCCGTCAAGGGCTGAGCCCCAGCAGCACAATCTCGACCGATGGTCGGGTACGCCCTCCACGGGCGTGCCCGACCGTCCTACAAGACAGGAAACACACCGTGAGTGAAGTGGGGACGGGTGGGCCCGTGCTTGAGCCCGCCTCCGATCGTGTCATCGAGGTCCTGAGGCGTCTGACGCTCGAGGAGAAGCTCGGTCAGATCGTCGGCTTCTGGGTCGACCGTGGCGGCGACATGGTCGCCCCGATGGCCGACGTCATGGGCGGCTCGACGGAGTACGACCGTGCGAGCCAGCACGGTCTCGGCCACCTCACCCGCGTCTACGGCACGCACCCGGTCGACCCGGGTGAGCGGCGCACGTGGCTCCACCGGGCCCAGCGCCGCCTCGTCGAGCAGCCCGGCGCGGGCCTGCCCGCCATCGTCCACGAGGAGTGCCTCACGGGCCTGGCGGCCTGGCAGGCCACGACGTACCCGGTTCCGCCGGCGTGGGGTGCAGCCTTCGACCCCGAGCTCGTCGAGGACATGGCGGAGCAGATCGGCTCGTCGATGCGCGAGCTCGGCATCCACCAGGGACTCGCCCCGGTGCTCGACGTCGTACGCGACGCGCGGTGGGGGCGGGTCGAGGAGTGCATCTCCGAGGACCCGTACGTCGTCGGGACGATCGGCACGGCCTACGTACGTGGTCTGCAGCGCAGCGGCATCGTCGCGACGCTCAAGCACTTCGTCGGGTACTCCAACTCTCGCGCCGGTCGCAACCTCGCACCGGTCCACGCCGGGCCTCGTGAGGTCGCGGACGTGCTGCTCCCTCCGTTCGAGATGGCTGTGCGTGACGGTGGCGTGCGCTCCGTCATGCACTCCTACGCCGAGGTCGACGGCCTCCCGGCCGCGGCGGACAAGGCGCTGCTCACGGACCTGCTCCGCGGGGAGTGGGGCTTCAACGGGACCCTCGTCGCCGACTACTTCGGCGTCGCCTTCCTCCACACGCTCCACGGCGTCGCGAGCGACCTCGCCGACGCGGCCCGCAAGGCCCTCGAGGCAGGGCTCGACATCGAGCTCCCGACGGCCGACGCCTTCGCCGAGCCCCTGCTCGAGGCCGTGCGCTCCGGCGACGTGCCGATCGACCTCGTCGACCGTGCCGTCGTCCGGGTGCTGCGGCAGAAGGAAGAGCTCGGCCTGCTCGACGACCGCTTCGACGGCCCCGAGCCCACTGGTCCGGTCGACCTCGACCCGCCGCACGCCCGCGCGCTCGCGCGTCGGCTCGCGCAGGAGTCGGTCGTGCTCCTCACGAACGACGGCACGCTGCCGCTCGCCGCGGACGCCCAGGGCCAGCCGGTCGCGCCGCCCGCACGGGTCGCCGTCATCGGTCCGAACGCAGACCGCTTCGAGGCGCTCTTCGGCTGCTACTCGTTCGTGAATCACGTGCTCGACCACCACCCCGAGGCGGAGAAGGGCATCGTCGCGCCGACGGTCCTCGACTCGCTCCGCGCGGAGCTCGAGGGCAGCGAGATCACCTACGCCCGCGGCTGCGACGTCATCGGGGACGACACCTCGCGGATCGACGAGGCGGTCGAGGTCGCCCGCGCCGCAGAGGTGGCCGTCGTCGTCGTGGGTGACCACGCTGGCCTGTTCGGGCGCGGCACCTCAGGTGAGGGCTGCGACGTCGACGACCTCGAGCTGCCGGGCGTGCAGCGTGAGCTCGTCGAGCGGATCCTCGAGACCGGGACGCCCGTCGTCCTCGTGCTCATCACGGGCCGCCCGTACGCGGTCGGGTGGGCGCTCGACCGCTGCGCCGCGGTGGTGCAGTCCTACTTCCCGGGGGAGGAGGGCGGCACCGCGCTCGCCTCGGTCATCGCGGGGACCACGGCGCCCTCGGGTCGCATGCCGATCAGCATGCCGCGCTCGGCAGGTGCGTCTCCGTTCTCCTACCTCCACCCGCGGCTGGGTGGTGCGTCGAGCGTGACCAACCTCGACACGGCGCCGCCCGTCGCCTTCGGTCACGGCTTGTCCTACACGAGCTTCGTCCACTCCGAGCTCGAGGCGGACCCCGAGGTCTCGACCTCGGGGAGCGTGAGGGTCAAGGTCCTCGTGACGAACACGGGGGAGCGGGCCGGGACGGACGTCGTCCAGCTCTACGTCCACGATCCCGTCGCGAGCATCACCCGTCCGGTGGCCCAGCTCGTCGCGTACCAGCGCGTCGACCTGCTGCCTGGCGCGAGCGCTGCGGTGACCTTCGAGGTTCCGACGACGCGCGTCGCCTTCTCGGGCGTCGACCTCGCGCGCGTGGTCGAGCCCGGTGACCTCGAGCTCTGGGTCGGCCCCGACTGCCGGACCAAGGAGGTCACGGCGCGGACGACCCTCGTCGGCGACGTCCACCGGGTGACCGGTGCGGACGAGCGGATCGCGCGGGTGACGGTGGACGCGGTCGGTGCGACAGTGGGGGGATGACCTCGACGCCGCACGGCTCAGCACTGCCAGACGACGCGCCCCTCGACCCTGTGACGGTCGAGGGGCGCGTCGCGCGTCACGGATGGCGGGTGCTTGGGCGTGAGCTGACGCTCCACGTGCGTACCGGGTCCTTCGCGCGCGGCGCGGACCTAGTCGCGGCGATCGCACGGATCGCTGACGAGCTCGACCACCACCCGGACGTCCATGTCACCTACGGGTCGGTCCGTCTCGCGGTCTCCTCCCACGACGTCGGCGGCCTCACGGGGCGCGATGTCGCCCTCGCGCTCGCGATCGGTTCGTTGGTCGAGTCACGCGGGCTCGAGCCCGACGTCCTCGCGCTCACCACCCTCGAGGTCGCGATCGACGCGCTCGACATCGAGGCGGTGCGCCCGTTCTGGGCTGCTGTCCTCGGGTGGGAGCACGACGCCCGCACGGGGGACCTCAACGACCCGGTCGGCGTCGGCCCGGCGCTCTGGTTCCAGCAGATGGACGTCCCGCGGCCCCAGCGCAACCGGGTCCACGTCGACGTGCACGTCGCGCGTGACCACGCCGAGGCGCGCGTCGAGGCTGCGTTGGCTGCCGGCGGCCGCCTCGTGAGCGACGCCGCAGCACCGTCCTTCTGGGTTCTCGCGGACCCCGAGGGCAACGAGGCGTGCGTCTGCACGCCTGTCGACCACGAGGAGGACGCATGACCACGCCCCCGACCGTCCCGACCGTCCCCGCCGGGTCAGCCGCGCCCGCCCCCGACATCAAGCCTCGCTCCCGGCAGGTGACCGACGGCATCGAGGCGACCGCCTCGCGCGGGATGCTGCGCGCGGTCGGCATGGGGGACGGTGACTGGCACAAGCCGCAGATCGGCGTCGCCAGCTCGTGGAACGAGATCACGCCGTGCAACCTCTCGCTCGACCGGCTCGCGAAGGCCGTGAAGAACGGAGTCCATGCGGGCGGTGGCTATCCGCTCGAGTTCGGGACGATCTCCGTCTCCGACGGGATCTCGATGGGCCACGAGGGCATGCACTTCTCGCTCGTGTCGCGCGACGTCATCGCCGACTCGGTCGAGGTCGTCATGATGGCGGAGCGGCTCGACGGCTCCGTGCTGCTCGCGGGCTGCGACAAGTCGCTGCCAGGGATGCTCATGGCAGCGGCGCGGCTCGACCTGTCGAGCGTGTTCCTCTACGCCGGGACGATCATGCCCGGGTGGGTGTCGCTCTCGGACGGGACCGAGAAGGACGTCACGCTCATCGACGCGTTCGAGGCCGTCGGGGCGTGCGCTCGCGGGCTCATGAGCGAGGAGGACCTCGGTCGCATCGAGCGGGCGATCTGCCCGGGCGAGGGCGCGTGCGGCGGGATGTACACCGCGAACACCATGGCGTCCGTCGCGGAGGCGATCGGCATGTCACTCCCGGGGTCCGCAGCGCCGCCGTCTGCCGACCGACGCCGGGACGCTTTCGCGCACGCCTCCGGTGAAGCGGTCGTCGAGCTGCTGCGGGGCGGGATCACCGCGCGGCAGATCATGACGAAGGAAGCCTTCGAGAACGCGATCGCAGTCGTCATGGCCTTCGGCGGGTCGACGAACGCCGTGCTCCACCTGCTCGCGATCGCCCATGAGGCCGAGGTCGACCTCACGCTCGACGACTTCCGGCGTGTCGCTGCCAGGGTGCCGCACCTGGGGGACCTCAAGCCGTTCGGTCGCTACGTCATGGCCGACGTCGACAGGATGGGCGGTGTGCCCGTCGTCATGAAGGCGTTGCTCGACGCAGGCCTGCTCCACGGGGACTGCCTCACCGTGACGGGCAAGACCGTTGCCGAGAATCTCGCGGACCTCGCGCCGCCCGACCCGGACGGCAAGATCGTGCGCGCGATGGGCGAGCCGATCCACCGCACGGGTGGCATCACGATCCTCGACGGATCGCTCGCCCCCGAGGGAGCTGTCGTCAAGTCGGCAGGCTTCGACGCCGACGTGTTCGAGGGCACCGCGCGGGTGTTCGAGCGGGAGCGGGCCGCGCTCGACGCCCTCGAGGACGGGACGATCCAGGCCGGGGACGTCGTCGTCATCCGGTATGAGGGGCCCAAGGGTGGGCCGGGGATGCGCGAGATGCTCGCCATCACGGGCGCGATCAAGGGCGCGGGTCTGGGCAAGGACGTCCTGCTCCTCACCGACGGCCGGTTCTCCGGGGGGACGACGGGGCTGTGCGTCGGGCACGTCGCCCCGGAAGCTGTCGACGGCGGCCCGATCGCCTTCGTCCAGGACGGCGACTGGATCCGACTCGACGTGGCGGCGGCGACGCTCGACGTGCTCGTCGACGCGGATGAGCTCGCGGCTCGACGCGAGGGTTGGGTCCCGCTGCCGCCGACCTTCACCCGCGGCGTGCTGGCCCGGTACGCCAAGCTCGTCCAGTCCGCGAGCACGGGGGCCGTCCTGCGGTGACGGCCGCGCGACGGACCGGAGCGGAGGGCGCGGACGAGGCGACGGACGGCCGCGTCATCCGGGTGATGTCGTTCAACCTGCTGCGGCTCACGGTCGATCTCGACGAGGCCGCGCGCGTCGTGCGGGAGGTGGACCCGGACGTGCTCGGGGTCCAGGAGCCGCCCCGGGCTCCGTGGGGCCGGGTGCGGCTGCGCCGGTTCGCGCGCGCGGCCGGTCTTGAGGTCGTGCTGGCCGGGCGGGGGACGCGCACGACTGCCCTGCTCGTCGCCCCGCGGGTGGATGCGGTGCACGACGAGTCCGTCCTGCGGCTGCGGTGGCGGGGCTCGCGCGTCGTCCGGCGGTGGTGGGCGCGGCGGGGGGTCGCCGTCGCGGTCGTCGGCTGGCTTCGGGTCGCCGTCGTCCACCTCGCGCTCGACGACGAGGAGAGGTTGCGGCACGCCGACGAGATCCTCGGCGCGCTCGCGGACGACCGGTGGCCGACGGCGGTCCTCGGGGACCTCAACGAGCCGCCGTCAGGCGCGGTGTGGGCGCGTCTGGGACAGCGATGGCGCGACGCAGACCCGGGCGGCGCCCCCACGTTCCCGGCGCGCTCGCCGCGGGTGCGCATCGACGCCGTGCTCGTGGACGAGCGGATCGACGTGCGAGACGTGCGGGTCGTCGGCAGCGGGGGCGGGGCGCAGGGGAGCGATCACCTGCCCGTCGTCGCCGATCTGGCGCAGCGCCGGCTCTAGGTGAGCCCTGCGCGGGCACGCGCCCACTCCAATCATCCAGATAGTGACATGATGAACCGCCATGTGAGATTGCGTGACAGGTCCGGGCTGGAGGCGTAGGGTGCACCGTGTGCAGAACCTCGTCGTAGTACGTACCGGGCGCGCAGCTCTCCGCCGCTGACCGGCAGGTACTGCGCGCTCACCCCTCGACCGGCCCGTTGCGGGCGCGAGGGGTTTTTGTTTGCCCGGATCTCGCCGTCGACGTCGACGAGATCGACCGCACGACCACGCAGAGCCAGGGAGAACCTCGATGGCCCAGGGAACACAGCAGGCGACGGCCCAGGCCGTGCCCACGCCGCCCGCACCGGCCGGCGCGACCGCACCGACCACGACGACGAGCGCGCAGCAGGTCACCGGCGCGGAGTCGATCGTCCGGTCGCTCGAGCACGCCGGCGTCGACGTCGTCTTCGGCATCCCGGGCGGGGCGATCCTGCCGACGTACGACCCCCTCATGGACTCCAAGTCCGTGCGGCACATCCTCGTGCGGCACGAGCAGGGCGCAGGTCACGCCGCGACGGGCTACGCCCAGGCGACCGGTCGCGTCGGGGTCTGCATGGCGACGTCGGGGCCCGGTGCGACGAACCTCGTCACGCCGATCGCGGACGCGAACATGGACTCGATCCCGCTCGTCGCGATCACGGGCCAGGTCGGCGCGTCGCTCATCGGGACCGACGCGTTCCAGGAGGCCGACATCGTCGGCATAACGCTTCCGGTGACGAAGCACAACTTCCTCGTCACCGACCCCGCAGACATCCCGCGCGTCATCGGCGAGGCCTTCCACATCGCCTCGACGGGTCGACCGGGCCCCGTCCTCGTCGACATCGCGAAGTCCGCCATGCAGGCGACGACGACCTTCAGCTGGCCGAACGACTTCGACCTCCCCGGCTACCACCCTGTGACCCGGCCGCACGCCAAGCAGGTGCGCGAGGCCGCACGGCTGCTCGCGACCGCGCGTCGCCCCGTGCTCTACATCGGCGGCGGGGCCATCCGCTCCGGAGCCGCGGCGGAGCTGCGCCGCCTCGTCGACGTCTCCGGCGCGGCAGCGGTGACGACGCTCATGGCGCGCGGCGCACTCCCCGACTCCCACCCGCAGCACCTGGGGATGCCGGGCATGCACGGCACCGTCCCCGCGGTCGCCGCGCTGCAGAAGGCCGATCTCGTCGTCGCGCTCGGCGCCCGTTTCGACGACCGCGTGACCGGCAAGCTGTCGAGCTTCGCCCCTCACGCGACGATCGTCCACGCGGACATCGACCCGGCGGAGATCGGCAAGAACCGACGCGTCGACGTCCCGATCGTCGGTGACCTGCGCGAGGTGATCGCCGACCTCGTCCCCGAGCTCGAACGCGAGCACGCCCAGCATGGCAAGCCCGACCTCGAGGGCTGGTGGCGCCTCATCGACGACTGGCGCGAGACGTACCCGCTCGGCTACACCGAGCCCGAGGACGGTCACTTGTCCCCGCATCACGTCATCGAGCGAATCGGTGCGCTCACGGGCCCGGAGGGCATCTTCGCCGCGGGCGTGGGCCAGCACCAGATGTGGGCCTCGCAGTTCATCCGCTACGAGCGCCCCAACGCGTGGCTGAACTCCGGAGGCCTCGGCACGATGGGCTTCTCCGTGCCGGCCGCGATGGGGGCGAAGGTCGGCGAGCCGGACCGCACGGTGTGGGCCATCGACGGCGACGGCTGCTTCCAGATGACCAACCAGGAGCTCGCGACCTGCACGATCAACGACATCCCGATCAAGGTCGCGATCATCAACAACTCCTCGCTCGGCATGGTCCGGCAGTGGCAGACGCTGTTCTACGACAAGCGCTACTCCAACACGGACCTCAACACCGGTCACGGCACGCGTCGCATCCCTGACTTCGTCAAGCTCGCGAGCGCCTACGGCTGCGCCGGGCTGCGCTGCGAGACGAAGGACGACGTCGACGCGACGATCAAGCGCGCGCTCGAGATCAACGACCAGCCCGTCGTCGTCGACTTCACCGTCTCGCGTGACGCGATGGTGTGGCCCATGGTCGCGGCGGGCGTGAGCAACGACGAGATCCAGTACGCGCGCGGCATCTCGCCGCAGTGGGACCGGGAGGACTGAGCGTGAACGGCAACTACCAGGTGGAAGCAGGTGCAGCATGAGCAGGCACACGTTGTCGGTGCTCGTCGAGAACAAGCCCGGCGTCCTCACGCGCGTCGCGGGACTGTTCGCCCGGCGCGCGTTCAACATCCACTCGCTCGCCGTGGGGCCGACCGAGCACGCGGAGATCTCGCGCATCACGGTCGTCGTCGACGTCGACGAGCTCCCGCTCGAGCAGGTGACGAAGCAGCTCAACAAGCTCATCAACGTCATCAAGATCGTCGAGCTCGAGGACCGGACGTCCGTCCAGCGTGAGCTGCTGCTCGTCAAGGTCAAGGCCGACGCCTCGCAGCGCTCCGGCGTGCTCGAGGTCGTCGAGCTCTTCCGGGCGCACGTCGTCGACGTCGTCCCCGACGCGGTGACGATCGAGGCGACCGGCGGGCCGGACAAGCTCTCCGCGTTGCTCGTCGCGCTCGAGCCGTACGGCGTCCGTGAGATCGTCCAGTCCGGCACCGTGGCGATCGGGCGCGGGTCGCGCTCGATCACGGACCGGGCGCTCGAGCGCGTCTCGCGCTCCGCCTGATAGACCAGGACCAGATCCTGCACGACCCCCAGCACCGACCAACCAGCAGTCAATCCAGCGAGGAGAACCACCGTGGCAGAGCTGTTCTACGACGACGACGCCGACCTGTCGATCATCCAGGGCCGTAAGGTCGCCGTCATCGGCTACGGCAGCCAGGGGCACGCGCACGCGCTCAACCTGCGCGACTCGGGCGTCGACGTCCGCGTCGGCCTGCGTGAGGGCTCCGCGTCCCGCGCGAAGGCCGCCGAGCAGGGCCTCGAGGTCCGTACGGTCGTCGAGGCCGTCCAGGAGGCCGACGTCGTCGTCATCCTCGCGCCCGACCAGGTGCAGCGTCACCTCTACCGCGACGAGATCGCCCCGAACCTCAAGGAGGGCGCGGCCCTCGTCTTCGGCCACGGCTTCAACATCCGCTTCGGCTACATCAAGCCCGAGGCCGGTCACGACGTCGTCATGGTCGCCCCCAAGGGTCCTGGCCACCTCGTGCGCCGCGAGTACGTCGACGGCCGTGGCGTCCCCGTCATCGTCGCCGTCGAGCAGGACGCGTCGGGCTCGGCGTGGGAGCTCGCGCTGTCCTACGCCAAGGCGATCGGTGGCCTGCGCGCCGCCGGCATCAAGACGACCTTCACGGAGGAGACCGAGACCGACCTCTTCGGTGAGCAGGCCGTCCTGTGCGGTGGCGCCTCGCAGCTCGTCCAGTACGGCTTCGAGACCCTCACCGAGGCGGGCTACCAGCCCGAGGTCGCGTACTTCGAGGTGCTCCACGAGCTCAAGCTCATCGTCGACCTCATGTGGGAGGGCGGCATCGCCAAGCAGCGCTGGTCGGTGTCCGACACCGCTGAGTACGGCGACTACGTCTCCGGCCCGCGCGTCATCACGCCCGAGGTCAAGGAGAACATGAAGGCTGTCCTCGCGGACATCCAGAACGGCGCCTTCGCCGAGCGGTTCATCACCGACCAGGACGCCGGTGCGCCCGAGTTCAAGGAGTTGCGCGCCAAGGGCGAGCAGCACCCGATCGAGGGCACGGGCCGCGAGCTGCGCAAGCTCTTCGCCTGGGCCGCCAAGGACGGCGACAACACGACCGACTACGTCGAGGGTTCCGCCGGTCGCTGATCGACCCGCACCCGCCGCGGCGGCCCCCCCCCCCCCCGCGGGGGGGCGGGGGGGCCGTCGCCGTCCGCGAGGTTCCGCACGCCCGTGATGGTTGACTGAGGCCATGCCACTCACCGGGACGTACGGGCCGAGCACCTCCGCACATGCGCGCGAGCAGGCCGAGGTCTACGAGGCGACCGGCGGGGCGGAGGGTGGCACGCTCGGCGGGCGGCCCGTCGTCGTCGTGACGTCGGTCGGCGCGCGATCGGGACTGCTGCGCAAGACCGCCCTCATGCGGGTCGAGCACGACGGCGTGTACGCCATCGTCGCGTCGAAGGGCGGCGCGCCCGAGCACCCGGAGTGGTACCGCAACCTCGCCGCGGACCCGCGGGCCGAGCTCCAGGACGGTGCCGAGCGCTGGGACGTCCTGGCCCGCGAGCTCGAGGGCACGGAGCGTGGCGTGTGGTGGGCGCGCGCCGTAGCGGCCTACCCGCCCTATGCGGACTACGCCGCCAAGACCGACCGGATCATCCCGGTGCTCCTGCTCGAGCCGAGTCCCGTCGCGCACGACGCGGTCGACGACGCGCGCGCGGAAGTCGACGACGCGCGCGTGGAGCCCGCTGCCGCAGCGGACGACGCGCACGCGGCGGAGATCCTCGAGTTCTGGGAGGTGGCGCGGGCGCGTGCCGGGCTCATGGGTTCCGCGGTCGTCACCGGACCAGGGGTGACGGCCTCGCTCGTCCCTCAGACGTGGTCCTTCGGCGACGACGCCCGGCTCGCGGACGAGCTGCTCGGCCTCGTCCTCGACGGGGTGAAGACCGCGACGTCGTCCGCTGTCGCGGAGTACGGGCCCGGAGAGCCGCTGCCGCAGGCGGGTGAGCTCTCGATCGTCCTCGACGGCGAGCGGCGTCCTCGTGCGCTGCTGCGCACGACGGACGTCACCACCGTCCCGTTCTCGGACGTCGACGAGGTGCACGCACGCCGCGAGGGCGAGGGTGACCGTTCGCTCGAGCACTGGCGCACCGAGCACGAGCGGTACTGGCGGCGTGTCCTGGGCATCGAAGGCGACTTCGACGCGTCGACGAGCGTCGTGCTCGAGCGCTTCGAGCTGCTCTACCCCCGGCCGGGAGACCGCGGCGCGCGATGACGACCGGATCCCGCGTCGAGTCCCGGTCACACTGCGGACGGGTTTTATCCAAGCGGTGAGACGGGAGTAGCATCCCCGGCATGACGCGGAACATCAACCTTGCAGTGGTCGCCGGCGACGGAATCGGCACCGAGGTCGTCGAGCAGGGCCTCATCGCTCTCGACGCGGCGCTCGCGGGCGCCGACGTCACGGTGAGCCAGACCGCGTTCGACCTGGGCGCCCGCCGCTGGCACGCGACGGGGGAGACCCTCACCGACAGCGACCTCGAGGCGATCCGCACGCACGACGCGATCCTCCTCGGCGCGATCGGCGACCCCGGGGTCCCGTCGGGCGTCCTCGAGCGAGGGCTGCTGCTCAAGCTGCGCTTCGCGCTCGACCACTACGTCAACCTTCGCCCCTCACGCCTCTACCCGGGCACCGCGTCCCCGCTTGCGAACCCGGGCGAGGTCGACTTCGTCGTCGTCCGTGAAGGCACGGAGGGGCCCTACGTGGGCAACGGCGGCTCGATCCGGACGGGTACGCCGCACGAGGTCGCGAACGAGGTGTCGGTCAACACCGCCTTCGGCGTCGAGCGCGTCGTGCGCGACGCCTTCGCCCGCGCCGCCGCGCGCCCGCGCAAGAAGCTCACCCTCGTGCACAAGCACAACGTCCTCGTCCACGCCGGGCACCTGTGGCGCCGCACGGTCGAGGCCGTCAACACCGAGTTCCCCGACGTCACCGTCGACTACCTCCACGTCGACGCCGCGACGATCTTCCTGGTGACGAACCCGTCGCGCTTCGACGTCATCGTCACCGACAACCTCTTCGGCGACATCCTCACCGACCTCGCCGCCGCGATCACCGGCGGCATCGGGCTCGCGGCCTCGGCGAACATCAACCCCGACCGCACGATGCCGTCGATGTTCGAGCCCGTCCATGGCTCCGCCCCCGACATCGCGGGCCAGGGCAAGGCGGACCCGACCGCGACGGTCCTGTCGGTCTCGCTCCTTCTCGACCACCTCGGCCTGCCCGAGGCCGCCCGCCGCGTCGAGGACGCGGTTGCGGCGGACGTCGCGGAGCGCGGCGGCCGAGTACGGACGACGGCCGAGGTGGGTGCGGATCTCGCGGCGCGGATCGCCGGCTGATCGCACGCGCTCCCGTCCCGGCCGTCACCCCGGTAGCGTCGTCCCAGACCTTCCAGTGAGAGGCCCCCATGAGCACCACGACGAGCACGGATTTCCGTATCACCCGCACGAGCACGCCCCGGTCTGACGCGGAACGAGCCGAGCTGCTCGCTTCGCCTCGCTTCGGCACGGTCTTCACCGACCACATGGCGCGCATGACCTGGACGTCGCAGGACGGCTGGAGCAACCGCCGCGTCGAGCCTTACGGCCCGCTGCAGATCGACCCGGCCGCCTCGGTGCTCCATTACGGCCAGGAGATCTTCGAGGGCCTGAAGGCGTACCGGCACGAGGACGGGTCGGTGTGGACGTTCCGACCCGAGGCGAACGCCGCGCGCTTCGCGCTCTCCGCGCGACGCCTCGCGCTGCCCGAGCTGTCGACCGAAGACTTCCTCGGCGCGATCACGGCGCTCGTCGAGGTCGACGAGGCGTGGGTCCCGCAGGGGGAGGAGAAGAGCCTCTACCTGCGCCCCTTCACGTATGCCTCTGAGGTGTTCCTCGGGGTGCGCTCGGCGCTCGAGGCCGAGTTCCTCGTCATCGCCTCACCCGTCGGCCCCTACTTCGCCTCCGGGGTGCGGCCCGTGTCGATCTGGGTGGCGCAGGACTACCATCGGGCCGGCCCCGGCGGGACCGGTCAGGCCAAGTGCGGCGGGAACTATGCCGCGAGCCTGCTGCCGCAGCAGGAGGCGTACGACGCCGGGTGCGAGCAGGTGTGCTTCCTCGACGCCGCGACCAACACGCTCCTCGAGGAGCTCGGCGGGATGAACGTCTTCGTCGTCCTCGCGGACGGTCGGGTGACGACGCCCGAACTCACCGGGACGATCCTTGAGGGCGTCACCCGCTCCTCGATCATCCGGCTACTCCTCGACGCCGGGCACGAGGTCACCGAGCGGCCGATCCCGCTCGCGGAGCTGCTGGGCGGTCTCGCGGACGGTTCGGTCGCGGAGGTGTTCGCGTGCGGCACCGCCGCCGTCGTCACACCGGTCGGCCGGCTCAAGGGCGCCGACTTCGACGTGACCGTCGGCGCGGGCGACATCGGGTCGGTGACGTCCCGGGTCCGTGCCGAGCTCACGGACATCCAGTACGGCCGGGCGACCGATCGGCACGGATGGATGCACAGGCTCGTGTGATTGGTGCGCAGGCGGATGGTCTGAGGGTCCGCTGACTGACGGAGGGGCCGGGAGCTGATGCTCCCGGCCCCTCCGTCAGTTCATGCGAGACGCGTGCGGATCACCGACGGGTCGTGATCTTGTACGTGCCCGTCTTGTAGCCCTTGGCGTACTTGACGCCCGAGACCTTGAAGTAGATCTTGCCGTTGCCCTGGACGGCCTTCGTCTTGATGACGGCCTTGGAGATGGTCCTGGAGCGCTTGAGCGTGGCGGACTTGATCTTCTTGTACTTCTTCGCGCCGTTCTTCTTCCAGTAGAGCGTGACCTTGCCGCCCCGCTGGTACTCGGGCGTCGCGATGGTGAAGGTCGCGGTCTTGCCACGCTTCCACGAGGGCGCGGACACGAAGGTGGACGACTTGGAGTACTTCGTGTTCGCGTTGACGTTGAAGCGGGCCTTGACGACGCGCTGCACGTCCGTGGCGGGCGACGTCGACCAGTTGCGCTGGACGACCGGGATGGAGACCTCGTAGCGCCCGGGTGCGGCGTAGTACGGCAGCTTGAGCTGGTACGTGTTCGCGCCGTTGGCGACGTCGTCCGGAGCCCACACGCGGGGGGTGAGCGGGTCCTTGACGCGCGTCGAGACCTTCTTCACCTTGGGGCCGTAGAAGTCGAGGCCGTAGGGGCGGTAGTCGATGCCGAGGCCGTCGCCGTTGAGGTCCTCGTACCCGTCGTCGTCGACCGTGCCGGCGATGTTGACCGAGAACGTGACGACGCGCTCGCCCTTCGTCGGGAGCGTGTAGCTCGACTTGAGGCCCGACACCGTGAGCGAGGAGAACACCGCGGTCGCGGCGGGCGTGGTGTCCGTGGCCGTCGCCGGAGCGGCGACGAGTGAGAGAGAGAGGGCCGCGGTGACGCCGGCGGCCAGGAGGGTCGTGCCTCTGCGCATGTGAGGAGCTCCATCGTGGAGGGGGATCGGACAGGGGTGTCGACGTCGGCGGCGACGGCTAGACGGTAGCGGAGCCTGGCCCGCTAAGGGTGAACAGTCCGCTTTGTGGCACGAGATTCACCCGGATTCGCTCGGTTGAGCCGCAGGGTCGAACGGCGAAGCCTGTCCTGCCGGTGCGACCCGGTGCGGTCGGTCCTGGACGCCACTGCCCTGGTATGGAGGGCTGTGGCATGATGACCGCGTGACCACCTTCGGCCTCATCATCGGCTAGCGCGTCCGGCAGCAGTCGGACGCGCGACCTCCCGCTACCCGGGAGGTTTTTTTGTGGCCGTTCCCGAGGGCGGACCTCCAGCGAGGGAGACAGTGCGATGACCGACAGTCCGTTCCACGTCTACGACACGACGCTGCGCGACGGTGCGCAGCAGGAGGGGATGAACCTGTCGGTCGCCGACAAGCTTGCGATCGCCCCGCTGCTCGACGAGCTCGGCGTCGGCTTCATCGAGGGCGGGTGGCCCGGTGCCGTCCCCAAGGACACCGAGTTCTTCGCGCGCGCCGCGCAGGAGCTCACGCTCAAGAACGCCGTGCTCGCCGCGTTCGGCTCGACGCGCAAGGTCGGCGTGCGGGCCCAGGACGACCCGCAGGTGCGCGCACTGCTCGACTCCGGGGCTCCTGTCGTCACCCTCGTCGCGAAGAGCGACGTCCGGCACGTCGAACGCGCGCTGCGCACCGACGCCGCCGAGGGACTCGCGATGATCCGGGAGACCACCGCGTTCCTCGTCGCTGAGGGGCGTCGCGTCGTCATCGACGCCGAGCACTTCTTCGACGGCTTCCGCGCCGAGCCCGACTTCTCCCTCGCTGCCGTGCGGGAGGCCTTCGAGGCCGGCGCGGAGGTCGTCGCGCTGTGCGACACGAACGGCGGCATGCTCCCCGGCTGGATCCACGAGATCGTCGGTCACGTGCGCGAGACGGTCGGGCCCGGCCTGCGCCTCGGGATCCACACGCACAACGACTCCGGCTGTGCCGTGGCGAACTCGCTCGCCGCGGTCGACGCCGGAGCCACCCACGTCCAGGGCTGCGTGAACGGCTACGGAGAGCGCACCGGGAACGCCGACCTCATCGCGGTCGTCGCGAACCTCGAGATCAAGGAAGGGCGGCAGGTGCTCGCCGGGGGAGGGCTGCGCGAGTCGACCCGGATCGCGCACGCGATCTCGGAGATCACGAACATCGCGCCGTTCGCGCGCCAGCCCTACGTCGGTGCGAGCGCCTTCGCCCACAAGGCCGGCCTCCACGCGAGCGCGATCAAGGTCGACCCCGACCTCTACCAGCACACCGACCCGACCCTCGTCGGCAACGACATGCGGATGCTCATCTCGGAGATGGCCGGGCGCGCCTCGATCGAGCTCAAGGGCCGCGAGCTCGGCCTCGACCTGTCAGGGCAGGGCGAGCTGCTCACCCGCGTGACGAACCGCGTCAAGGCGGCGGAGGCGCAGGGGTACACGTACGACGCGGCCGATGCGTCCTTCGAGCTGCTGCTGCGCGAGGAGCTCGACGGCAAGCGGCCGTGCTACTTCGGCGTCGAGGGGTGGCGGGTCGGTGTCGAGACCGTCCCCGGGTCGCCCTCCGAGGCCAACGCCGAGGCGACCGTGCGGCTGCACGTCAATGGTGAGCGCGTCGTCACCGCAGGCGAGGGCAACGGCCCCGTGAACGCGCTCGACCAGGCGCTACGGCGCGCGCTCGTGGTCGCCTACCCCGAGATCGACCGCTTCGAGCTCATCGACTTCAAGGTGCGGATCCTCGACACCGAGCACGGCACCGATGCGATCACGCGCGTGCTCGTCGAGACGATGGACACCGGCTCGGACAAGACCTGGAGCACGGTCGGCGTCGGCCCGAACGTCGTCGAGGCCTCGTGGGAGGCGCTCGTCGACGCACTGGTCTACGGGCTGCTGCAGGCGGGGGTCGCGCGCCGCTGACCGAGGGGCGACCGGCTCCGACGTCCGGGCAGGCCGCGCACTACGATCCGGGACGTCACGGCGTCCTCGCACGTCGACGATCGAGGCCCGCCCCCACGGGTCGTCAGGACAGGAGAAGAACGTGCCCGCACTGCGCTCCCGCACCGTCACCCACGGCCGCAACATGGCAGGCGCCCGCGCCCTGCTGCGCGCGGCCGGCGTCGACGGAGGGGACTTCGGCAAGCCGATCATCGCGGTCGCGAACTCCTTCACCGAGTTCGTCCCGGGCCACACCCACCTGCAGCCGGTCGGGCGCATCGTGTCCGAGGCGATCCAGGCGGCGGGCGGCATCGCGCGCGAGTTCAACACGATCGCGGTCGACGACGGCATCGCGATGGGCCACGGCGGCATGCTCTACTCGCTGCCCTCACGCGACCTCATCGCGGACTCGGTCGAGTACATGGTCAACGCGCACTGCGCCGACGCGCTCGTGTGCATCTCGAACTGCGACAAGATCACCCCGGGCATGCTCATGGCTGCCCTGCGGCTCAACATCCCGACGGTCTTCGTCTCCGGAGGGCCGATGGAGTCCGGGCGGGCGACGCTCGTCGACGGAACCGTCCGGACGCTCGACCTCGTCGACGCGATCTCCGACGCGGTCAACGAGAACATCTCCGACGAGGACCTCCGGCGCATCGAGGAGGCCGCGTGCCCGACGTGCGGGTCGTGCTCGGGAATGTTCACCGCGAACTCGATGAACTGCCTCACCGAGGCGATCGGCCTGTCGCTCCCAGGCAACGGCTCGGTGCTCGCGACCCACACCGCTCGCCGTGCCCTGTACGAGCGGGCGGGGGCGCTCACGGTCGAGATCGCCACGCGCTACTACGACGGTGACGACGAGTCGGTGCTACCGCGCAATGTCGCGACCCGGTCGGCCTTCGAGAACGCCATGGCGCTCGACGTCGCGATGGGTGGGTCGACGAACACGATCCTCCACCTGCTCGCGGCGGCGCACGAGGCGGGCGTCGACTTCGGGCTCGACGAGATCGACGCGGTCTCCCGGCGCGTCCCGTGCCTGGCGAAGGTCGCGCCGAACGTCGCCTACGGCCGGACGTACTACATGGAGGACGTGCACCGGGCCGGCGGAATCCCCGCGATCCTCGGCGAGCTGCACCGCGGCGGGATGCTCCGCACCGACGTCCACTCCGTCCACGCGCCCTCGCTCGAGACGTGGCTCAAGGAGTGGGACGTCCGCGGCGGCTCGCCGTCTGAGACGGCGGTCGAGCTCTTCCACGCGGCGCCGGGATGCGTGCGCTCCGCGACCGCCTTCTCGCAGTCCGAGCGCTGGGAGGCGCTCGACCTCGACGTCGAGAACGGGTGCATCCGGGACGCGGCGCACGCGTACTCGGCCGACGGTGGCCTCGCCGTCCTGCGCGGCAACCTCGCGATCGACGGGTGCGTCGTCAAGACGGCCGGTGTCGACCCGTCGATCTGGACGTTCTCCGGCCCGGCCGTCGTGTGCGAGTCGCAGGACGAGGCGGTCGACAAGATCCTGCGCAAGCAGGTCAAGGAGGGCGACGTCGTCGTCATCCGCTACGAGGGCCCTCGCGGCGGGCCGGGCATGCAGGAGATGCTGTACCCGACGTCGTTCCTCAAGGGGCGGGGGCTCGGCAAGGCGTGCGCGCTCATCACCGACGGGCGGTTCTCCGGCGGCACCTCGGGCCTGTCGATCGGTCACGTCTCGCCCGAGGCGGCCGCAGGCGGCGACATCGCCCTCGTCGAAGACGGCGACATCATCTCGATCGACATCCCCAGCCGTTCGATCACCGTCGACGTCGACGCGGCCGAGCTCGACCGTCGCCGGGCCGTACTGCTCGCGAACGGTGGCTTCGCGCCCAAGGCCCGCGAGCGCGTCGTGTCGCAGGCACTGCGCGCCTACGCGGCGATGGCGACGTCGGCCGACCGGGGCGCGGTGCGTGACCTCAGCCTCATCGAGCGTCGCTGACTGCGACTGGCTGCTGACCGGCCACGGTCGGCACAGCGCAAGGGCACGACGAAGGGCGAGGGCCGGGAGGCTCTCGCCCTTCGTCATCGGGGGAGCGGACGGATCCGCTCAGTCCCGGAGGGGGGTGTGGGCGGGCTCGACGCGCTCGGTCTCGCGCACGGGCCCGGGCGGCGTGCCGTCGCCGAAGGGCCGGCCACCGAGCTGCTCGCGCCCGTGCGCCGTGACCCAGCCCGACAGGTCCGGGCCTCGCGGGACGAGCTGCAGCGGGTTGAGGTCGGTGTGGACGACGTAGTAGTGCTGCTTGATCTGCTCGAAGTCGACCGTGTCGCCGAATCCCGGGGTCTGGAACAGGTCGCGCGCATAGGCCCAGAGCGCGGGCATGTCGGCGAGTCGGTTGCGGTTGGCCTTGAAGTGGCCGTGGTAGACGGCGTCGAAGCGGACGAGCGTCGTGAAGAGCCGCACGTCGGCCTCGGTGATCGTGTCCCCGACGAGGTAGCGCTGATGTGTGAGGCGCTCCTCGAGCCGGTCGAGCGCGGCGAACAGGCGGTCGAAGGCGTCGTCGTAGGCGTCCTGCGAGCCGGCGAAGCCGCAGCGGTAGACGCCGTTGTTCACCTCGGTGAACACGAAGCGATTGATCTCGTCGATCTCCGCGCGCAGGTGCTCGGGGTAGAGCTGCGGTGCGCCGGCGCGGTGGTGCGCGGTCCACTCGGTCGACATGTCGAGGGTGATCTGGGCGAAGTCGTTCGTCACGACCGCTCCGGTCGTCGTGTCGACGAGGGCGGGGACGGTGATGCCCCGGGTGTACCCCGGGTCGCGTGCGAGGTAGGCGTCCTGGAGGCGCTCGATGCCGAGGACGGGGTCAACGCCTCCCGGGTCGAGGTCGAAGGTCCATGACCGCGCGTCGTGCGTCGGTCCCGGGAGCCCGAGGGAGAGGGCGTCCTCGAGGCCGAGGAGTCGGCGCACGATGATCGTGCGGTTGGCCCAGGGGCAGGCCCGCGCGGCGACGAGGCGGTAGCGCCCCGCCTCGACAGGGAAGCCGTCGGCCCCGTCACGGGTGATGCGTGTCGCGATGTAGCGGGTGTCACGAGTGAACTCGGCTCCCTTGACCGAGTACGTGCCGCCGACCTCGTGCTCGGGCCGGGCCTCGGTGCTCGTCCCCATGCCGCACCCCTTCCATTTAATAGAATCTTCAACCAACCCTACCCCACCCCCTCCGCGCCCGCCCGGCCCCCGCCCCCGACAACGCGGGCGGCCCGCCGAAGACGCGGGTCCCGCTGCCGAAGACGCGGGTCCCGCTGCCGA